>NZ_AQGU01000023.1 GCF_014905615.1 Pseudoalteromonas aliena SW19 | reverse complement strand
ATTATAGGGAGATCCGAAAACAGATCAACCCTTTTTTGAAGAAAACTTGAAATAATGTGCTGTTCGCATATATTTACATCGAAACGGTCATTTTAAACACTAAAAAGACCCTCGCGGGCCTTTAAACTAGTTTACTGTGAGCTTCCACCCAAGTTTACCTTGCTGTTTAGACTCTTGTTGTAGCTCGCTGGCCATTAATGGATGCTCTTTTAACCAGTTACTTTCAAACTTAAGGTCTAACACTTCATTTTTAGCACTTAACTCAAACCTAGGTAATACATCATCTTGTCTACGCATTGATAAAATAACTGCAATACGCAGTAACCTAACAATATACTGAGCCAATAGGCTATTTGAACCAAGTGAATTAAAGCAACCTTTTTGAAAATCAGAACGGTGCGCTCCTGCGACTGCCGCAATCAGCTTATGCTCTGATTGTGAGAAACCCGGCATATCAGTATTTTCTAAAATATAAGCCGTGTGTTTATGATACTGCTTATACTCTATTAGCAATCCGATCTCATGAAGCTGTGCGACTGCTTTTAACAGTGGTAGGCCATTTAAACTTTCAACTGGCCAATCTTTATTAATATTTGCAGCTAATTGAACAGCTAAGCTAGAAACTCGACATGCTTGCTTTTGATCGACATGATAACGGCTCATAAATCCATCGACAGTGCGTTTACGAATATCGTTATTATGGAATTCCGGAACCATGCTATATAAAACACCTTCACGGAGCGCGCCACCTGCGAGTCCCATTGTGTCTATTTCCAGAGATTCAAATAGTGCTATTAAGATAGCGAGTCCTGATACAAAGACCAGTCGGCGGTCTTCACTTAATCCAGGGAGATCCAACGCTGCAATAGTGCTAAATTCAATTGCTTGCTCTTTTATGCTATTAAGTTTTTTAAGTGTAAGCAAGTCATCAAGATTTTGAGCGACCATGATTTCTTGAATAGCTTGTACTGTACCTGAAGCTCCAGAGGCAATTTTCCAACCAGCTGCTTTATATTCTGAGGATATTTCATCAATAATAGTGCGTGCTGCTTTTATAGCTGCGTTAAAGTTGCTATTACTTAACTGACAATCTTTAAAGTAACGTTCAAGATAAGTAACGCAACCCATATTAAGGCTTTTGTAATGTAGGGCGTCAAAGGCTTTACCTATTACCACTTCAGTACTTGCACCACCAATATCAATAACAAGCTGTTTGCCTGTACAAGAAGATGTATGAGCAACACCTTTATAAATTGTTCTAGCTTCTAATTCGCCGCTGATCACATTAACTTTATGACCGAGGATTTTTTCAGCTTGAGTTTTGAATACATCAGCATTAGTCGCTAAGCGCAGAGTAGCCGTTGCCACAATAGTGATATTTTGATTTGGGATATCTTGTAAGCGCTCAGCAAAAAGAGTGAGACATTCCCACCCTCGTTGCATTGCTTCTGTACTTAATACGTTGTTTTTATCAAGCCCTGCGGCTAGTCTGACCTTGCGTTTTACACGGCCAATTGTTTGCAGACCGCCAGCAATTGATTTGGCAATAAGCATATGAAAGCTATTTGAACCCAAATCAATAACTGCGTACACATTTTTTTGCGGTTTAAGTTGCCCCACCGTTCAAAAACCTCTAGTTACTACTACTTATACAAACGGTCGCTTACGACCGTCCTTTTTGGTAACTATTATTTGGACGACGTCCGCTGTTGTTACTGCGGTTACGTGGACCTGTTGAATAGTTGCGCTTTCTTTGAATAATAGGCTGTGTTAAATCATCTAACAATGCTGTTTTATCGTAATGCGATAAAGGAATGCTGTGCTCTATATATTCTTCGATTTCATGAAGATTGTATGCATACTGCTCACACGCAAAACTAATTGCATGCCCAGATGCACCAGCGCGGCCAGTACGACCAATACGGTGTACGTAATCTTCGCAATCGTCAGGTAAATCAAAGTTAAATACATGGCTCACTTCTGGAATATGTAAACCACGTGCTGCAACGTCAGTTGCCACTAAAAAGTCTAATTCGCCTTTACTGAACTGCGCTAATATACTTTGACGTTTTTTCTGATTTACATCACCAGTTAACATACCAACACGATGGCCATCAGACTTTAACCACGCATATACTGTTTCACAGCTGTGCTTGGTATTTGCAAACACGATTGCTTTCTCTGGCCATTCTTCTTCAATTAAGGTTAACAACAACTTAATTTTATCTTCTTGCGAAGGATGAAATAGCTCTTCTTGAATACGTTTACCCGTTTTAACGTCAGGTTCAATTTGAACGTGCTCTGGGTTTGTCATATGCTCAAACGCTAGTTCTTGCACACGATATGAAAGCGTGGCAGAAAATAATAAGTTTAAACGCTTCGATGTATCTGGCATACGATCGAACATATAGCGAATATCTTTAATAAAGCCTAAATCGAACATACGATCAGCTTCGTCAAGCACGACTACCTCAATTTCATTAAGGGTGTAACAGCCTTGCTTATACAGATCAATTAGGCGACCTGTAGTACCAATTAAAATATCAACGCCTTTTTCTAGTTGTGCACGTTGTTTTTCGTAATCTTCGCCACCATATACTAAACCTAAGTTAAGATTACAGTGCGGCGCTAAAATTTTAGCATCTTTGTGTATCTGAATCGCAAGCTCCCGAGTCGGGGCCATGATCAGGGCTCTTGGATGTTTACTAGGTGCTTTGCTAGATTGTAATAACCGATGGCACGTGGCAGTTAAAAACGCCAACGTTTTGCCTGTACCAGTTTGAGCTTGGCCCGCGATATCGCGTCCATCACAAATAAAAGGTAGGCATTTTGCTTGAATAGGTGTGCAATATTCAAACCCATTCTCGGTTAAACCGGCAACCACTTCCGGTGCGATAGCAAAGTCTGAAAACTTTTTATCGGTTAAATGTGTCTTAGTCATAGCGTTTAAGCATAACGTTTAAACTTGCAATAAGAAACAAGAGTGTTTAAATACGCACTAAATATTTCGCCTAACTAAATCGGAGAGCGCAATGAGCGAGAAAATAATCCAAATTACTGACGATAGCTTTGAAGCTGACGTATTACAATCAGACAAACCAGTACTAGTAGATTTCTGGGCTGAATGGTGTGGACCTTGTAAAATGATCGCCCCTATTCTTCACGAAGTTGCTGATGAATACGACAGCCGTGTGACTGTTGCTAAATTGAACATTGACCAAAATGCGGGCACACCGCCAAAATTTGGTATTCGTGGCATCCCTACTTTGCTTCTTTTTAAAGATGGCCAAGTAGCTGCAACAAAAGTAGGTGCACTTTCAAAAACTCAACTTATCGAGTTTTTAGAAAACAACATCTAATTGTAAGCTAGAACTATAAAAAAGGGTTTTTTTACCCTTTTTTAAATTTATTTTGTATAAAGACTGGACGCTTTGCCAGTGAACTGCTAGTTTATAAAGCCAACTAATCCTTAGTTATATTCAACAAACCTCACTCAACTATCAAAGCGATTTTGAGTATGACAACTGTAATAAAGAACCCACCAATATGCATTTACGCGAATTAAAAGACAAGTCCATTAAAGAGCTTGTAGACTTAGCTGAGTCCATGGGGCTCGAAAACGTAGCCCGCTTAAGAAAGCAAGATATCATTTTTGCCATTCTTAAATCCCATGCCAAAGGCGGAGAAAATATCTTCGGCGGCGGTGTATTAGAGATTTTACAAGATGGTTTTGGTTTCTTAAGATCATCAGAAGCCTCTTACTTAGCTGGGCCAGATGACATTTATGTTTCACCTAGCCAAATTCGCCGTTTCAGCATGCGTACTGGCGATTCAATATCAGGTCTTATTCGTCCACCTAAAGACGGTGAACGTTACTTTGCTTTACTTAAAGTAAATGAAGTTAACTTTGATAAACCTGAAAACTCTCGAACTAAAATTCTTTTTGAAAACCTTACCCCACTACATGCAAACGAACGTTTTCGTATGGAACGTGGTAACGGCAGTAAAGAAGATATTACAGCCCGCGTACTTGATTTAGCCTCACCTATTGGCCGCGGCCAACGTGGTTTGTTAGTAGCACCGCCAAAAGCGGGTAAAACAATGCTATTACAAAATATTGCACAATCAATTACACACAACCACCCAGATGCAACATTAATGGTATTACTAATTGATGAGCGTCCGGAAGAAGTAACAGAAATGCAGCGCCTAGTTAAAGGTGAAGTTATTGCATCAACGTTTGATGAGCCAGCTTCTCGTCACGTACAAGTTGCCGAAATGGTTATCGAAAAGGCAAAACGTTTAGTTGAGCATAAAAAAGATGTTGTTATCTTATTAGATTCAATCACTCGTTTAGCACGTGCTTATAACACCGTTATTCCTTCATCTGGAAAAGTACTAACTGGTGGTGTTGATGCCAATGCATTACACAAACCTAAGCGTTTCTTTGGCGCAGCACGTAATGTTGAAGAAGGTGGTAGTTTAACAATTATTGCGACAGCACTTATTGATACTGGCTCTAAAATGGATGAAGTTATCTACGAAGAGTTTAAAGGTACTGGTAATATGGAATTACATCTTAACCGTAAAATTGCGGAAAGACGTGTATTTCCAGCTATTGACTTTAACCGCTCAGGTACTCGTCGTGAAGAGCTACTTACTAAACCAGATGAGCTACAGAAGCTTTGGATTTTACGTAAGATTGTTCATGATATGTCAGAAATCGATGCTATGGAATTCCTAATCGATAAATTATCGATGAGTAAGACTAACGATGAATTTTTTGATTCGATGAAGCGCCAATAAGCACTCAAATCTAAAAAAAGCGCCAATTGGCGCTTTTTTATTATCTAAGGTGTTTTATAAATACTTAACCTGATCTTAGGTTATACCAATTGCATTAAATTAGTGATCTATTATAGCGATACGGAAATAGCTCAATAACAAGGCTAAAATTATGATACATAGTTGTTCTATATAAATAATTTTTAACGTAGTTAGTGAGCTATTTAATACACTAGAATGATCATGTTTTTAATAAAATTGGTATTACTTATAAACTAACTTTCATTATATTTTTTAAGTACCGTTTGTAAGCTATACACCAGTTCTTCAACTTCCAATAAATTACGACTATTTGGCATTTTTAAAAGTGCTCTATCAAGATTTTTAGCAGCATGTGCTATTTCATCTAATCCAAACATTTGTGCCGCACCGAGTATTCGGTGGCTGTCTTTTTGAAGCGCATCTAAATCTTTATTTATGAAATGCTGTGTTATGGTTTCATTTTCTAAAGTAAAACTTTTTTTAAAGCTAACCACTAAATCACTCATATCAATATCAACTTGATCTTGTGTCTCTATCAACGCTAAATGCTGGGAAAGTGCTTTATAAAATAGTTTCTTGTCTACCGGTTTCGCTAAGTAGCCACTAAACCCTAATGCTAAATATTCATCCACCTCATGGCTCATCGCATTGGCAGTCAAGGCAAAAACGGGTCGTTGAAAGCCACATTTTTTTAATAACTGAAAAGCGGCACGCCCATCCATTACTGGCATTTGAATATCGAGCAATACAAGGTCTGGATCTTCTTGCAAACACTGTTCAACAGCTTGCTCTCCATTTTCTACTGCAATAACATCAAGCCCTAAAGAGCGTAAATAACGACTTATAAATCGACGGTTATCTGAGTGATCCTCAGCAAGTAAAACTCGACCATTTAATGCTTTATCTATAGTCAGTGGTTCTTGATTTTCAACAAAATTCGATTTTTTATCTGCTTTCACACAAGGTAGAAAGAAAGAAAACTGGCTGCCTTTTTTATATTCGCTTTGCACGCTAATATAACCCCCCATCATAGAAGCGAGTTGCTGTGACAAACTAAGTCCTAATCCTGTACCACCAAAACGACGGCTTATACTATTATCTGCTTGGCTGAAGCATTCAAATATGAACTTTAATTGTGATGAGCTCATACCTATCCCTGTATCTTTAACACTCAGTACTAACCCTTGCTCTGTTTTATTTAACGCGACAACTACCTGCCCAGAGTGAGTAAATTTAATTGCATTTGCACATAAATTAATAAGAATTTGTTTTACACGGGTTAAATCAAGCTTGGTATAAAATTCATCGCCTATTTGATTATCTAAAGTTAGGTGCAGATCTTTTGCTTTAGCTTGCATGCTAAACATAGCGTGCACATCACTAACTAATTGCACAATATCAAAACAAGAAATGTTTAACTCCAACCTGTTTGCTTCAATTTTACTCAAATCGAGCACATCATTAATTAAGCTTTTTAAATGATCGCTATGACGCTGTATTATTTTTAGTTCATCTTGAAGCTGCTCGGGCTCATAAAGCCCATTAATCAAATCATCAGTTTGACCTAGAATGGCCGTCAATGGCGTTCTAATTTCGTGGCTAATATTAGCCAAAAATTGACTTTTAACATCATTCGCCTCTCTTAACTCTTGAGCTACCGCTTTTAACTCTGAAGTCCGCTGTTCAACCTGATCAGCAAGATACTGCTTCGCACGTTTTTCTAAACCGCGTCGATACAAGGCAACACCGGTCACGACCACCAAAAATAATAAGACAAAAATGAACACTGTTAATTGCGAACGTTGGTTCATTTTTAATTCTTGTACTCTTCGGTCCTGTTTTAATTGTTTTATTTCTTGATTTAACTGAGTGGCTTTGAACTGCTTTTCCAATACAGCTAATGCTTTTACAATAGATTCACTTCTTAATTTTCGTTGCTCGCTAATAAACTTTTCATGTAAAGACATCGCTTTTAAATAATTGCCACTACTCGCTTCAAGTAAAGACTGAGTGCCATACGCATCCCTTATTATTCGCTCACTTGCGTATTCATTCGCTAATGAAATAGAGCGCTCTAAATTTATTTTTGCGTCTTCAGACATCCCTTTCACAAATTGTATTTTAGCTAAAGCATGTAACGCATTTAATTCTAAATTATGGTTATCTATTTTAAGCGCATACTCTTCGGCTAACTTAGCCTGTTCATATGCAACATCCACTTTATTAAGGATTAAGTTAACATTAGAAAGGTTAGTGTATTGAGTAGATAGCCGGTTATAATCTTGAATCGATATGTAATAACGAAGTGCTAATTGATAATAATGCAGCGCTAAATCTAGCTGATTACTCTCAAAATAAGCGACCCCCATATTATTATGTACCTGAGCAACTCCACTCTCATCACCTAACTTTCGATAAATTTTCAGCACATCTTGATAAATACTAAATGCATTACCATAACGAGATAACCGTATATAAACGCCTGCTATATTAAGTAAAAGATCAGTCCTGTCTTGCTCACTTCCTTCAATCTCATAAATTGCTTTTGCCTTTAAATAATACTCAAGCGTGAACACTAGCTGATTCATATTAAAATAAGCTAACCCTATATTATTTAGTAAATTAGCCTGCTCTAACCGTTGATTATTTTTTGTTGCGATAGCAAGTGTGCGAGTATATTCTATAATCGCTTTTTGAAAAAAACCTTGATAAAAAAGTGAGACACCTTGCATTTTAATAGCGCGAAAATGTTCATTAGGTAAAAATGATTCTGAAGTGTGGAGTTCTAATAATTTAAAATAGTTTAAAGCTTCATTATATTTATCAATAGATAGAGCTAAATCAGCAAGTCCGGCATACACCAAGGCTTGCTCTTGTGCTGAAATACTTCGGCTTTCAAGTAATGAATTACCTAATTGAAGTTTTACATCCCATTGCTGCTGCTGTTTAAATTCGTTAATCGATAAACTAATGCTTTGTGCGTAGCTTGATGCCATTAGCGTAAAACATACAATGAATAAGAGGCATTTAAGCTTGCCTTGCATAGTTTCAATCCTTCAAATTGTTACTTATAACAATGTAATATCCATCGAAGATACACTAATAACTAGGGCGTAAACAATGCTTAACCCACTGACAGACAAAATTTTTGACATAATATTAACAAAGAAGGTCTGGCAAGTTCATATTCTAGCATCAGAACTAATAAACTGCGGTGCAGTAAAATCATTGGATGAGAACCCTCAACGTGATTTATTTAAGCGTAACTTTTTAATCATGAATGCTTTATATCAGTTACAGGAGCAACTACTCCCACAAATTCTGTTAATCTCAACTTTACATATAGAACTCTTAGAAAAAAGTGTAACAAACCCAATTTCACACAGAACAAGTTTGAGAGACTACTATTTGGATTGGCAAAATTATGACACTTCAACACAAGAAGTTGATGCACTATTAAATGATTTTTGGGGACAATTTGAACGAGAATATACTAAACCAACTTTAACGCAAGAAGATTATCACGCACTTACAAGCAAGTGGCAATTACCAAACAACTACACATTAAAAGAGTTACAAAAATGCTGGAGACAACAGGCATTGAAACACCATCCCGATAAGCCCGATGGCTGCGCCATAAAGTTTAAGCAAATAAAAGAGGAATACGAGCAGCTAAAAAACACTGCCCGTTAATGTGCTATTTAAGAATGTACTAGCGAGTAAGGCGGCGAGCGCGTATTTTACGCCCTTTAATATTGCCTTCGGTTAATTTACGAAGTGCCGGCTTTGATGAGTTACGTTCAACAGCAACAAACGCTACATTATCAAGTACGTTAATTTTTCCCACTTGACGACCTGCAACCCCATCTTTACCTGTTAAAGCACCTAAAATATCCCCAGCGCGGACTTTCTGCTTTTTACCTGAATCTATCATTAAAGTAACCATTTCAGGGCGGTAAGGCGGCTTGTCTAATAAATTAAACGGAGGCATTTGCTCAGGCGTAATATCGCGTTCGTAATGTTCGCCAATTTGTGCAATTTTAAACGCTTCTGCTTCACCGTAAATCGAACATGCAATGCCCTTTTTACCAGCGCGGCCAGTACGACCAACACGATGTACATGTGTTTGCGTGTCATGTGCTAAATGGTAGTTAATAACCATATCCATGTCATCAATATCTAAACCACGTGCTGCAACATCGGTGGCAACAAGTATTGAAGCACTCTTGTTTGAAAAGTGAATTAACGTACGTTCACGATCGCGTTGTTCTAAATCACCGTGCAGCGCAACTGCGCTAAAGCCTTCGTCGGCTAAATCATCACATACTTGTTGTGTTTCTACTTTGGTGTTACAAAACACAACACAGCTTTGTGGCGTAAATTTAAGTAGCAATAATTTAAGCGTTGGATAACGCTGCTTATTATTATCCATTTTGTAGAAGTACTGCTTAATTGTGCTCTTGGCTTGCTCTTCTTCTACTTTAACCATTTCTGGGTTTTTAAGTACACGCTTAGCAATTGCTTCTATAGCGCGTGGGAATGTTGCACTAAATAACAATGTTTGACGATTTTGTGGAATACGCTCAATAATTGCATCTAATGTGTCTTGAAAACCCATATCAAGCATTTGATCGGCTTCATCAAGTACCAACGTTTCAACATCATCTAAACGTAAAGTACCTTTACGAATATGATCATCAACACGCCCAGGGGTGCCAACAATAATATGTGCGCCATGTTCAAGTGAGCCTATTTGTGGACCAATTGAAACGCCTCCACATAACGTCAATATTTTAATGTTATGAATGCCGCGTGCTAATTTACGCATTTCAACCGCAACCTGCTCAGCTAGTTCTCGAGTAGGACACAACACTAACGACTGAATGCGAAAACGTTTGACATTTAATTTAGCTAACACACCCAAACTAAACGCAGCAGTTTTACCTGAGCCGGTTTTTGCCTGAGCAATGATGTCTTTACCAGCAAGTACAGGCGGTAAACTTTGCGCTTGTACAGGTGTCATGTGGGCATAACCAAGTGTTGATAAGTTATCAACGAGTCCAGCTGGTAAAGCCAAAGATGAAAAAGCAGTTGAAGTCACAATAAATTCCATAGCAATAAAAATAACATGGGAGAAAACCCCACTGAATATGCCGCTAATAATAGCAGAATTCGTAATTGGCAACCATGAGCAAACACATAATAAGTGTAGGTCAATAATAGTAGTTGAAAATGATAGTAGTTTTCATTAAGATCCCGATTATTTTTTACATAATAGCTCTGGAAGCAATAAATGAAACTGAATCCTCTTTACATAGCACTATTGGCAAGCATTACAACAAACGTATCTGCAACCACTACCGATCTTGAACACATAGAAGTAAAAGGTAGTTACTTTAATGACTACAAAGTAGATAACGCTAATGGTGCAATGAGAACATCAGCCTCATTACTTGAAACTGCACAATCTGTCACTGTAATAACGGATACCATTGTTAACGAGCAACTTGCCACAACGCTTGGCGAAGTGCTTACCAATGACGCAAGCTTAACTGCAGGCTCGCAACAACGTAACCGCGAAGTATTTAATTTACGTGGCTTTGAGTTAAGCTCATCAACAGGCTATTTACGCGACGGGCATCAACATTGGTCACACTACCAACAACCAATCGAGATTTTACAGCAAGTAGAGGTTATTAAGGGTCCATCAAGCATTTTATATGGTCAATCAGGCCCAGGCGGCTTGGTAAATATGGTAACCAAAAAACCAACTGCACAAACATTATTTAATGCCAGTGCCGATGTAGATCAGCATGGTTCAACTCGCTTTATGGTAGATGCTGCAGGCGCATTAACTGAATCGGAAGATTTACGTGCTCGTGGTATTTTAGTAAAGCAAGACGTTGACTACTGGCGTGAGTACCAAAATGGTGAAAACCGTGAACGCGACCGCTTTTTAGGTGCATTAGTTGTAGATTACGATATTAGCGATAACGCATTAGTACGAGTGCATTACGACCGCACAGATGACGAAGCAGGGTTAGATACGGGCGCATGGATAGACAATAATGCCAATGTAATTGGTAGCGATAAAACAATCCGTGATATGTCTTGGGCGTTTACCGATATTACCGTAGAAAACCTAGGTGTAGACCTAGAAGTATTTTTAGCCGATAACTGGCAAGTAAAGCTTGGCTATAACGAACAAACGTTTGAACGTCAACGCTTTGAGTCATCTCCTAGTCGAAATTCTTACGACGCGCAAACTAATACATACACCTCGAATCCATACGATCGCTTTGATGATTGGCAATTCACCACTGCTTTTATTGATTTTATTGGCGAATTTAAAACAGTAGGCATTGAACATCAGCTTTTAATTGGTGTTAATTCACTTGACTACTTTTACCGCCAATTACGCACCTCTGCAGACTCTTTTGACTTTACTGCTGGTCAAAATGAGCCTGCTCGACCTGATATAAGCTATAAGACACCAGATAGAACAAGCGAGACTGAATACGATTACTACGGTATTTATATACAAGATTTAATTACTTTTTCACCACAGTGGCAGGTTTCACTTGGTGGTCGTTACGATAAACAAACGAGGAAAGGTAGAAATAACGAATCTTTCGTACCTAAATTTGGAGTGCTATATCACCCCAATGAATCAGCAACGATATACGCTAGCTACTCTGAAGGTTTTGAGCCACAAAATGAAACCATCACTAATGATAAAGATATCAACTTCGGTATGGAAATAGATGCTGTTACCTCTGAACAAAGAGAACTAGGTATAAAATGGCAACTGCTTGATGACCGTTTACTGCTTAGTGGTGCCGTTTTCGATATAAGTAAAAACGGAACGCTGGTAACTGAAGACCTTGAGACTCCTATTGGCTCAGTTACAACCGAGACAAATCAGGTTGGTGAACAACGCCACAAAGGCTTTGAAGTTGCAGCGCAAGGCGCTGCAACAGATCGTTTATTTGTAATGGCCTCTGCAATGTATTTAGATGCGAACTATGAAAGAGCGAATGAGAAGCTGCAAGGTAAACGTCCTGTTGATGCACCTAAATGGTCAGCATCTCTGTGGACTCGTTATGAGCTAAATGATGCGATTGCTTTTAACGCTGGTGCTTTTTATGAAGGCGAGCGCTTTGCAGATAGCGATAATACAATTACTAAAGATGCATATACACGTGTTGATGTTGGCGCCACTTATAAGTTTAACTTAAGTAATACCGATATTAACTTACGCCTTAACATCGAAAACTTATTTGATAAAAGCTATTTAGGTGGTGGCGGCACTAGTAATGTAACTGTTGGCGAGGGTACAAATCTTCGTTTAGCAGCGCAATTTAGCTTTTAAATAAATGCCTTAAATAACAGTGTTAAAATATAGCCCGCGTACATGTACGCGGGCTTTTTTATATCTAAACATTTATACCTAACAGTATTAAATCTATTACCAAGCCTATTCATCTCATCTATTTTTCATCATGTTTATTACATGTTCTAATAGTGTTAAATATTAAAAAGGCCTTCCAATATGAAAAAATTGATTACCGCACTGCTGCTTACCAGCAGTCTGACTGCAAACGCAAGCAACACCGAATTTACGCAAAAACAATTACAACAAATAGACGAAGTACGTACCTCTGCACTAAATAGTGATTTAAGTTATAAATTACTTGAATCCCTTACCACTGAGGTAGGCCCACGCCTTCCTGGTACAGAAAATGATAAAAAAGCCGTTGCATGGGCACAAGAAAAATTTAATGAACTGGGTTTTGATAAGGTATGGCTAGAAGAAGCAACTTTCCCTGAATGGCGCCGCTTCAGTGAAAGCGGTAAAATTCTTACCCCGAGTGAACAAACACTACATTTAACCGCACTTGGTCATAGTGTGAGCACACCAAAAGACGGTATTACTGCTGAAGTTATATTATTTGAAACCCTTGATGAGTTGATCGCAGCCCCAGCAAATAGCTTGAAAGGTAAAATTGCCTATATTAACTACCGTATGAACCGCGACATTGATGGTAATGGTTATGGCCCTGCCGTTCGTGCACGTTCAACTGGTTCTGTGGAAGCCGCTAAAAAAGGTGCAATTGGTTATATGATGCGCTCAGTCAGTACTGCGCATCACCGTTTTGCGCATACTGGTGGTAGCCACTATAAAGACGGCGTAACAAAAATCCCTAACGTAACGATTGCCAACCCTGATGCTGACCAAGTTGCTCGCCTCATTGCGCTGGGCAAAAGCGTTACTGTAAATATTAATGTGCAAAATGAAGATCGTGGTCAAGGCACTGGTTATAACGTTATTGGCCAATTTAATGGTACCGAAAATCCCGAGCAATATGTGTTAATAGGCGGGCATTTAGATTCTTGGGACTTAGGGACTGGCGCATTAGATGACGGCGCAGGCGTTGCACTAACAATGGCAGCAGCAAAACATATTAGCGATGTAAAACGCACTAAACGTAGTATTCGCGTGGTGCTTTTTGCCGCTGAAGAACTCGGTCTCTGGGGTGCTAAAGCTTACTTTGCACAGCACAATAATGAGCTAAACAATATAGTTGCAGCCGCTGAGTCTGATTTTGGTGCCGATGTTGTATATGCTTTTGAATCGAATGTAAGCGCAGAGTCACTGCCTGTAGTGCGCGCTATAGCAAAAGAACTTGCGCCATTAAATATTGAGTATATTGGTAGAAACCAAGCGAATGGTGGCCCTGATCTAATTCCACTTAAAGCAGCAACGTCAGCGCCTATTTTTGAACTTGCTCAAGATGGAACAGATTACTTTGATTACCATCACACAGCCGACGATACGCTTGATAAAGTAACACCCGCTAAGCTTCGTCAAAATACCGCTGCATACGCTGTATTTGCTTTAATGGCTGCCGATGCTAAAACAACGATTAAGCCTAAAGCTCAAAATAAATAACCTGAACTCTGGTTAAATAGTAACAGACATACTTACTTACAGTTTGTAGCTTTAACTAACACGCTTCTTGTTTTACCTTTAGGTAATTAAACAAGGAGCGTGCTTTATGTTGCTTTTCAATACCAGCGAATCATTTCCACATTTTACACAACCAATACGCTGCCCCGACTGTCAAAGCGATACCTACCATTTAGTGAATAAAAGCCGCTACCTACGCTTTATTATTTTACCTATGCTTACCTTAAAATTGAGTTATAAACGCGAGTGCTATCAATGCGGAAAAAGCGAACCCGTTAAAATAACGCAACTACCGTTAATGGAAAAGATCAGCCTACCTAAATACTTTATTGGTGTATTTTTATTACTTTGGATTGTTTTATTTTTTTATCAGCAGCACCTTAATAGCGAGACTCGAAAGAAAAGCTATTTAAATACGCCTAAAATATATGATACCTACTTAGTACACGCCGACAAATTTACACACGAGCCCTGGACCCTAACCAACTTAAAAATTGCTCAAGTGTTAAGCGTTGACGAACAATTTATTACCTTTCAGATAAGTAACTACAGCTATAAACGTAATAATAGTATTACTTTAGCAATGAGAACTAGCCAACTAATTCAAGACAATTACTTTTCCACTAAAACAATCACCCTGCCTCGTGATGAAGTAAAGCGTTTGTATAAAGACGAAGCTATTTACGACGTGCTGCGCCCTTATGCCAACATCCTTTATGGTGGGTTTGTGATGCATCCTCCTAAACCTAAGCCACTATATAAGGGCTTAAAGCTCGATAAAAACAATCAACAAGGCATTATTTATTTTAAAGATGGATTATTTAACGAAGCACTTGATAGCTTTAAACTCGCTGCTGAATCAGGCTCTCCGTGGGGACAATTGAATTTAGCGCAAATGTATCGCGATGGACAAGGAACTGATCAAAGCTATCAGCAGGCTATTTATTGGTATAAGAAAGCAATTGAACAGAAAAATACCAAAGCACAATTTGAATTAGAATCTCTTTGTAAAGTAGCTAACTGTGAATGAGTGAATTTCAATATAGCTGGCGCAGCAAATACGCCAGCTATAAATTATTTTTTAAATAGCTTTGTGTAAGCTACATGCATAAGCACAACAACTAAACCAGCAGCAACACCTAGCAAACCATCAAATATTAGTGGCGCTAATATTTCTCCTGTGCCGCCAGCAACCGACTGAGCATAGCTTGTTACATCCAACTGTTTATGATGCAACACATTAATACCATGAACCAAAATACCGCCACCCACTAAAAACATCGCGATTGTGCCAGCAAACGCTAAAAACTGCATTAGCCTAGGTGCGGCAGCGAGCAAACCTTTACCTAGTAACTCTTTAAATTTATTAGCTTTCACCTTAGATTGGTTGAGTAAATAAAGCCCTGCATCATCCAATTTAACAATACCTGCAACTAAACCATACACACCAATAGTCATTACAATCGCAATCACGCATAGCACTAATGCTTGATTTATTAATGTCGCACCAGCCACTGTACCAAGTGTAATAACAATAATTTCAGCAGAAAGAATAAAGTCAGTTCTAATTGCGCCTTTTACTTTTTGTTTTTCATACTCAACTAAATCTAATTTTTCATCTTCATCTACTGCTTCATCATGATCAGGTAAAAACTTAGCAAATACTTTTTCCGCTCCTTCAAAACACAAAAATAAGCCGCCAATGATTAAAAGCGGCGTTATTAACCACGGTAACCACACACTGATTAGTAGTGCAGCTGGAACGAGTATCGCTTTATTTAAAAATGAGCCCTTCGCCACAGCCCAAACAACCGGTAACTCACGTTCAGCGGCAACACCTGTAACTTGCTGTGCATTAAGTGCTAGATCATCGCCCAATACACCAGCCGTTTTTTTAGTTGCCACTTTACTCATAGTCGCAATGTCATCGAGTAAGGTTGTAATATCATCTAGTAATGTTAAAAGGTTAGTGCCAGCCATACAGCTTCCTAGCTCAAAAAATATTGCTGTAAACATAGCGTAAAGCGCTGCTTTCACCAACGGTTAATTTTATTTTGTTATTCCCTTATTAGAATTTAGGGGGAGGCCAGTTAAATACGTTTATTTTAAAAATCACTGGATCTGAAAATGAAACTGCACTTAGCATTTGTAATAAGCTTACTTAGCTTAATTGCATGCAGTGACAAACAGCTAAGTACACTCTATCCTTGCGATGCAAACACACTCGTTATCAAGCCTATCAACGATGAAAAAGCAAAACTCACTTTTAATCATCAAACACACTCTCTCGACTATGAAAAAAGCGCTTCAGGCAATAAATATATAAACGAAGATGTATTATTTTGGGGTAAAGAAAATAATGCAATGTTGATAATTGCAGGGAAAAGCATCAGTGGAGCATTAATTAGTGGCGAACTAACAACCTATTAAAAATACTGCTACACTAAATAAAGTCTTAATTTTGCTGATGAAGTTATGCGTTCTATTGCCATAAAACATAAAATAATCTTAGCCTTTTCCGCCATTGGGCTATTAATGCTAACCAGTAGTTTGTTTTTTTACTGGTCGTTAAATCAAATTAGTACAACTACTTTGCGAATAGAAACCCTCGCAGTTCCTACGCAGCAAGTAAGTAAAGATTTAAGATTATCGCTCCTTTCAATTACCAAGTTTAATGCTCTAGCTTATAGTCAAACTAAACCTGACTTACTATTACTAAATAAAACTCAAGCGCTCGCAGAACAAAAACAATTTTTAGTAATGCTAAATACGCTTAAACCTCAACTAGTGCAGCAGCAAAGCATGCAAACTCTGCTGGCTACAACAACTGGTAACTTTAATAAGTTAAATGCAATAAGTGCAGCAATGTTTACTGCCAAAGAGCAACGCTTTAAAGCACAAAGTACCACAGCAACACTTATTAAAAAGTTTGGCGAGCAACTAAGTAACTTGAGTAATAACTTACTTGATATAGAGCTATTAACCGTTCCTGAAAAGCAACAACCCCTACTTAATTCTATGTTTGGCACAGCAACGCGTATTGATGATTTACTATTTAACTTAAGTAACAACATTAAAAACATTACGCAAACAACCAGCACTGACGAGCTAAACAACCTCCAGCAAGATACCTCTTTTTTACTAGATAATATTGAGCCTAACTTTAATTATTTAGAGCAACAGAGCACACCTTTTATAAATGTTCTAAATGTCGCCCAGCTAATCACTCAGTTTAAAGATTTAAGAACCTTATTAAATGGATCAAGCGGTATTTACACAGAACAAAATAAAACACTCGAAAACAAAACTGTAGCACAACAAAGCTTTGAACGTTTTCAGCAGGAGTTTATAAATATTGAGAACCAGCTACTTAAACTAAATGAGCTTGCCGATGAACGCTTTAATCTTCTTCAAGATAATGCCAAATCAGCGATTAGTGTGGGGTCAAAATCAGTCATCATCACAGCCCTAATACTCATTGCTTTGCTAATTATAATTTCTATTTTTACAACCAACGCGATGCTTAAACCTCTCAAAAAAGTAAATCGTGACTTAACACGTATTGCCTCAGGAGATTTTTCTAAACGCAGCCATCCCCGTAGTAAAGATGAATTTGGTACTTTGTTTAACAATATAAATAAGCTTAGTGACGACTTAAGTCATTTAATAAAAGCCATTAGTAACGATGCGCATGAACTGGATAAATCGGCCATTCAAACCAGTGAAAAAGGCCAACAAATGACCATAGTTGCACAGCAACAATTAGAGCGTAGCGCACAAGCCACCGTCCTTGCACAAAACATGTTAACCAACTCACAAGCGGTTTATGAACAAGCCGATAACACATCAAGTGAAATAACTAACGCCTCACAGTTTGCTAATGACGTAAACCAAATTGCGAATCAAAATAGTCTGAGTATTGAGGCACTATTGAGCCGTTTAGATAAGGCAGTTAGTAGCACAGAAGAGCTTGCTGAATTTACCGATCTCATTGGTGCCATTGTCGAGACTATTAGTAGTATCGCTGAGCAAACAAACTTACTTGCGCTCAATGCTGCAATAGAAGCGGCAAGAGCTGGTGAAAACGGACGAGGATTTGCAGTTGTCGCTGATGAAGTTCGCTCACTAGCTGCGCGTACACAAAGCTCAACGAGCGAAATAAATACCATGATCCAAACATTACAACAACATACTAAAACAACACAAAGTGAAATTAACGATGGTCAACAACAAGCTAAACAATGTGTTGAAAACAGTACTGAACTAAACCAGGCCGTGGAGCGTATAAAGAGTACATTACTATCGGTTAATCAAATGAGTGAGCAAATTGCAAACGCCTCGCATGAACAATTGACTAATAGTAACGACATTCAAAAAATAATGGCAAAGGTAACAGAGCAAGCCACCTTAAATGCCAACAACGCAACAACCCTAGCAAGCGAAAGTGAAGACGTAAATCAACTTGCACACTCCTTAACAAGTGCCGTAGAGCGCTTTAAGTTTTAAGTGCAAGTAATGACTTGCCTTGCATGAAATGGGTATAATACTTTAACTCTTTTGCTTAATAGCGGCCCACAATGAAATATAAAGATCTACGTGATTTTATCGATTTGCTTGAAAAAAAAGGCGAACTTAAACGCATCACCCAAGAAATCGACCCGTATCTTGAAATGACTGAAATATCTGATCGCACATTACGTGCTAAAGGCCCTGCGTTATTATTCGAAAATCCAAAAGGCTACAATATGCCGGTGCTTACCAACTTATTTGGTACACCAAAACGCGTAGCAATGGGAATGGGCCAAACAGAAGTTAGCGAGCTACGTGAAGTAGGTAAACTACTCGCTTTTCTAAAAGAGCCTGAACCGCCAAAAGGTATTAAAGAAGCACTGGGCGCTATACCTATATTTAAGCAAGTACTTAATATGCCTGCAAAAGAAGTAAAAAAAGCACCTTGCCAACAAGTTATTTTAGAAGGTGACGATGTAGATTTAACTAAATTGCCCATTCAGCATTGCTGGCCAGGTGATGCAGCGCCATTAATTACTTGGGGCCTTACAGTTACTAAAGGGCCTTATAAAAAACGCCAGAACTTAGGTATTTATCGCCAGCAATTATTAGGTAAGAACAAGATAATTATGCGTTGGTTATCGCATCGTGGTGGCGCACTTGATTTTCAAGAATGGTGCAAAGAAAATCCAGGGCAACCTTACCCTGTATCGGTGGCACTCGGAGCCGATCCGGCCACTATACTAGGCGCAGTCACCCCAGTGCCTGACACGCTGAGCGAATACGCATTTGCCGGTTTATTACGTGGCAGCAGAACCGAAGTGGTTAAATCTATTTCAAATGACTTACAAGTCCCTGCCAGTGCAGAAATCGTACTTGAAGGTTATATTATGCCTGGAGAAATGGCGCCCGAAGGCCCTTATGGCGATCATACTGGTTACTATAATGAAGTAGATGATTTTCCAGTTATGACGGTTACTCACTTAACGCATCGTAAAGATCCTATTTATCACAGTACCTTCACTGGCCGTCCGCCTGATGAGCCTGCTATTTTAGGTGTCGCACTCAATGAAGTATTTGTGCCGATATTACAAAAGCAATTTCCTGAAATCGTTGATTTTTACCTTCCACCTGAAGGGTGCTCATACCGCATGGCAATTGTAACAATGAAAAAACAATATCCAGGTCATGCTAAGCGCGTGATGATGGGGGTTTGGTCATTTTTACGTCAGTTTATGTATACCAAGTTTGTCATTGTGTGCGATGACGATATTAATGCTCGTGATTGGGAGGATGTTATCTGGGCTATAACAACCCGAATGGATCCTGCTCGCGACACTACATTAATAGAAAACACACCAATCGATTACCTCGACTTTGCATCGCCGGTCTCTGGCCTTGGTTCAAAAATGGGAATGGATGCTACCAATAAATGGCCTGGCGAAACCACTCGCGAATGGGGCGAGCCTATTGTTATGGATAAAGACACTAAAGACCGCGTAGATGATATTTGGGAAAGCCTTAATATTGTTTAAGTGTTTATATGTAAGTACATAACAGGCTATAAAATAACCCTGCAGATATGCTAGAATCGAGTCATTCGATTGCGTATCTGCTGTTAAAAGCGCTGCTAAAAGGTAAAAAATGCAAACATTAAAAGCTGAAGTTGTAGCTATCAGCCCACTTACAGAATTTGTTCATAAAGTAATTTTAAAGCCACAACAACCTGTGACCTTTGAAGCAGGCCAATACATGCAACTGGTATTGGGTGAAAAAGATAAGCGTGCTTTTTCTATTGCTAGCCGCCCTTCGCAATGTGACGAAATAGAACTGCATATTGGCGCATCTGGTGCCGACTCTTATGCAATGCAATCGCTAGAACATTTACGAAATGCGCATAGCAACGAGCAGCTAGTAGATATAGAGGCTGGACTTGGTATTTCGCAATTACGCCTGCAATGTAAGCGTCCTATTATTTTGCTTGCTGGCGGTACTGGTTTTTCATACGCCAAATCAATGGCTGATCATTTAGCTGAAATTAAATGCGACCGCCCTGTGCTGTTTTACTGGGGTGCAAAAGAAGAATCAGCATTATACGCACATGCAGAAATGCAAGCGTGGGCCGATAGCCACAAAAACTTTGAGTTTATTCCTGTGGTAGAAAACCCATCTGCTAATTGGCAAGGTCATACTGGCTATGTACATAAAGCAGTAATGCAAGATATTGTATCACTAGAACCATACGATATTTATATGGCAGGTCGTTTTGACATGATAGGTATCGTCCGTGATGATTTTCTAGCACATGGTGCAATCCGCGAAAATATGTACGCCGATGCATTTGCGTTTATAAAATAGTTTAACAATAGTAACCAACTTAGTTTTATCATTAAGTTGGTTACTGACACTCCCTGACAGCCCGCTATGATTTACTTAGCTCTTCTTAAACAAGGAGAACTATGATGACCACAAATTTAATAGAAGTTGTAAATTTCAAATTAAATACTGATACAAACTTAGCGCAGTTTCACATCGCTAATAATAATTTTCAGCATTATATTGATAACCAATCAGGCGTACTTTACCGCTCCCTTGCTAAACAAGCCGATACCCAGCAATATAGTAGTATCATTTATTTTGCTACAGTTGCTGATGCAAAAAAACTTTGTGATACATTTTTTAATAGTACTATTTGCCAACTGTACACCTCTCTAATTGCAAAAGAATCGATAAAGTTGGATCGTTTTGAAGTGCTTAGCCAAACAGCTTGCCAACAAAGTTAACACTTTATTTTTTGAAATAAGGATAACCAATGCATAAATCAGAGCGGCTATTTCAACTGGTAAATATACTAAAAAGTCGCCGCTTTGCGATTACTGCAAACGAGCTTGCTAATAAATTAAAGATATCTCAACGAACAATTTACCGTAATATCCAGCATTTACAGAGTTCGGGCGTGCCGGTTGAAGGTGAAGCCGGTACTGGTTATCTAATTGCCGATTACGACCTACCGCCGATGATGTTTACCCTTGAGGAACTACAAGCACTATTATTGGGAAGCAAAATGGTCAGTGCATGGACTGATCCACAGCTAGCGGCAAGTGCTCAAGCTGCAATTACTAAAATAAACGCCGTATTACCTGAAAAACTAAAGCAACAAGTCGAAGAATTACCTTATTTAGTATCTACGTTTAGCCATGATAAAGCCCATCAAGAAATCACCTTGCAACTTCGCAAAGCCATTACTAATAAAACCTGTATTGAATTTCATTATCTTGATGTAAACCAGCAGCCAAGCCATCGTATTACAGACCCTCTCGGCCTCGTATATTGGGGGGCAAAATGGACGCTCATTGCCTATTGTCAGTTACGCAGTGATTATCGAGAGTTCCGTTTAGATCGCATTCAAAGTATTGTTTCATTAACTAACACTTTTGATACAAATCCACAGAAAAACCTCGCGCATTATATTGAGTTAGTTAAAGCAAAATACCAAACTAAATCAGATGATCAATGCCATCAGTAAATACCATGACCCAGCCCGCTAATTAGCAGGCTGATTGTTTCTTCCTATCACACTCATCAATATAAACAATTTCCTAAATTCCTATCTATAAACCATACTTTGTGTAGAACATCAGCGGGAGAGACCCAAATGCTAAATACACAAGTAAAAGATTTTATGCAGCGTAAGCTGCCAAACATAACACCGGATACAGAAATGACAACAGCCATAGCAGAACTACAAAAATTTAAACTGCTTGGTGCACCAGTGTTTGATAAAGATAAATGCCTAGTAGGGTTTATTTCTGAGCAAGAGCTTTTAAAGCCACTGACACAAAGCAGCTATTTTTGTGATGGTATGGTTAAAGTTTCACAGCTTATGCAAACAGAAGTAGTTACTGTTAGCGGCGACACCAATATTATTGAGCTTGCAGAGCAAATGCAGCCTGGTAAACCAAAAAACTACCCTGTTGTAGATGGCATTGAAGTAATCGGCATGATCAGCCGAGCTGATGTACTTAAAGCGCTTTACGATAACTACATGAGCTGCCAAACACACTAAATTTAAGTTCCAGATACAAAAATGCCGCTTATATAAAGCGGCATTTTTAATACTCTTAAATTAACGTGCGCTAACGAGTGCTGAAAGCTCTTTTTTGTCGCTATCGCTTAAAAATGCTATTTCTAATGCATTTGCTTGCGCTTTTTCCATATCAACTTGAGATAGGCCAGCCTTAGGCGCTGCAACGACATACTCATATTCAATTTCAATTCCTTCAACCGCAGGGTCATCAGTATTAATACACGCTAAAATACCATGATCTAAAAACTGTTTAAGCGGGTGTTTAGCTAAATCGTTTACTGTGCTGGTTTGAATATTACTTGTTAAGCACGACTCAATACCAATACGGTTATCGCGTAAATAATCCATTAGTTTTGGATCTTCAATTGCTTTAACGCCATGCCCTATTCGGCTCGCACCAAGTTCATTAATTGCTTGCCAAATACTTGGGGCACCGAGCGCTTCACCCGCATGAATAGTCGATGCTAAATACGCATTTCGTACTTGCTTAAAGTGTTCTACAAATAGCTCACCCGGAAAACCAATTTCGTCACCGGCTAAATCAACAGCGACTAAATCATTTTTAAATGCGAGTAATGCATCAAGCTCTTTTTGACACGTTTTCACGCCATAAGTTCGCGACAAAATACCAATCAAGTTAGCTTTTATATTCACGCCCTTTGTTGCTGATTTAATACCATCAACAACCGCCTCTACAACCCCTTCAGGATGTAAACCTTGGCTTTGCGCCATATAATAAGGGCTAAACCGAAGTTCAACGTAATCAAGGCCTTGAGCTTGTGCGTCCTCAATGTTTTCAATTGCAATACGTCTGCATGCATCGTAGTCACCAAGTACGGTGACACCCCAATCTAATTTTTGTAAAAAAGCCATAAGGTTTGGCTCGGGGTCAATAACTTGAACATGAGGAATGAGTGCCTCAACGGTATCTGCTGGTAGCTCTATATTAAACTGACGACCAAGTTCTAATATGGTTTGCGCACGTACATTACCGTCTAAATGGCGATGAATATCCAGCAAAGGTAATTTTCTATTTATCATAATAGCAACCCAGTTTAGTTAAATTTGCGCGCATGATACGCAGATAGTGTTATTTTTCAAGTCTATATGGTTTGCAGTAAACTTAAGCGGTCATATGTCTGCTTTTTATGCAAAAATAACGTAACTTATCGATTCGACAAATAATGCCCTAATATCTTGAACAGTGTATTTGCATCAATTGGTTTGGTCATATAATTATCCATTCCACTGGTGAGCGCTTTTTTAACATCGACATCATGCGCATTAGCGGATAAACCAATAATAGGTAAGTCAACCAACCCGAGCTCATTTCGAATAACTTTAGTCGCTTGTAAGCCATCCATTCTGGGCATTTGAATATCCATTAAAACAATGTCATAACTCTTCTCTGTGAGCTTCTCAATGGCCTCAAACCCATCACACGCTATATCTGCAATACACCCTTTTGTTTTCAAAATAGCATTCGCTACATACTGATTAAGAAGGTTATCCTCAACTAATAACAACTTACAGTTTGTAAATGACAAACTCTCAACATCTATATCATTGTATTGTTGATCTACTTGCTCTGCTTTAGGTAAAGCAGAAATAATTGGTAAGCTAAAAGTAAATGTAGAACCCTTTCCCTCATAGCTTGCCAAATCAATAGCTCCGCCCATTAGTTCAACCAATTTTTTGCAAATACTTAAGCCCAGCCCCGTACCACCATATTGACGAGAGGTCGAGCTATCGGCCTGTGAAAATGGTTTAAACAATTGTTTTTGAGCCTTCTCATTAATACCAATACCGGTATCATTTACACTAAAATAGGTCATTTTTTTTGACTGCCATACTTTAAGCGTAATACAACCTTGTGCAGTAAATTTCACTGCGTTGTTAAGTAAATTTAAAAGAACTTGTTTTAAACGAATCGAGTCGGTATGAATAATTAAATCTGTTGCTCTATCGTAATCGAGGTTAAGCGTTAATGATTTAACATCTGCTTCAAACTGCATTAAGTTAATTACTTCATCAACTAAACTGCCAACATTAATAGGCTCTTGTATTAAATCAAGTTTACCAGCTTCCATTTTCGAAAAGTCGAGTACGTCGTTTAATACTCTTAATAACACACCAAGTGCCCCATCTGCTTGCTCTATATAATTTCGAGCTTGCTGCCAATCATTTTGTTGCAGCGCCAAGTAGTGCAACCCTTTTATACCATTTATAGGAGTTCGAACTTCGTGGCTCATATTTGCTAAAAATTGACCTTTAATATGACTCGCTTCATCTGCTTTTTGCTTTTCTTGACGCAAAATACGTGTTTGTTTAGCCACTTGCTCACGAATTTGTATGTTCGTACCCGTTACCGATATTAAAAAAGAGATAAGTAACCACACAAATAACATTCCCACTATTTGTGCAAGCCAATACAATAACCATGACGTACGTACAACGGGTTCGTGTAATTCGATTTGCCACATGCGCTTGCCAATCAGTAATTGGTAGCTTTTTATGAGTGTTAACGAATCACTGTTAGCAGCATACATGGGCTTTTTAGTATTTGCCGTCGTTATATCAAAAAAGCTCGTTGTGATAAGGTTATTTTGGTCAAATAATAAAGATTGAGAGAATTTTTCTAAGCTCACAACCACAACAGCAAAGCCCTTAAAATTACTTTCTATGGACGTATCGCCAAACACGGGCTGTAAAAATAAAGTGCCTTTTTTAGTGTTGTTTTGTACTAAATCTATTTGTTCACTTAGAACTAATTCATTTAGTATTTTTGCTTTATTTATTGCAGTACTTCTCACCGAGGTTGACGCAAGATCAAAACCAATCACGTCTTCATTTCCAGCTAAAGGATTAACGTATGCTACGGGATAATAAAAAGAGCGCTCACTTACGGGTAGAAAGGAACCGTCCTTAGATTGCTCTTTCACATAAAATTTATCAGTGTTGGTTATATTAAATGCCGACTCAAAACTTTTTAAGTTACTTATAGGCACATAGGGCACCCATTCAAATGCAACTATTTCCTGAGTATAATCAAGCTGCTTTGAAGTGAAGTGCTTAAATTCATTAAAAGTAACATTTTCACTACTTGCAATAAATGTGGCTAACAAACCCAAATGGGCCGTTATTTCATCGACTTTATGAGCAATAGCATTTTGCATAGCAAGTACTTTCGCTTCTTGCTTTTGACTAGCTTTTTCTTTTTTAACACTCGCTGCGCCGTAAAAGCTGATACTAATAAGCGTATAAATTAATAACGAAGGTAAAATGACCTGTAAACGATGGCGCATTTCAGAATAATTAAAAGCGGCAAGCACTAATGGTGTAAAAATAAGTACGCCAATGCTATCGCCTATCCACCATGCTATAAAATTATCAAAGGCGGCGTGGGCAGGTATTACTTTATTTAAAACTAATAAGCTAGTACCAACACTTGCAGCTATTACGCAGCATAATGGCCCACCAACAATTAAACTTTGTATGCTAGATTTTAAAGAAGATAAATCGAGGGGCGCTTTTATTATATTAACAATAATGTGCCTGCCTACCCAGGCTTGCACAGTCGCAGCTAACGTTACACAAACCGCCTGTAAAAATACATTCAAATGCAGAATGTCGACGGCTTCATCAAGATGAATTAAATTGGTGAGCAAAGCACCAAGTATAATGCCAATTAATGCCCTGCGACCCCAAATTAAAAAGCTAGCGAGGGCAATGCCTGAAGGTGGCCATGAAGCAACAGCATAACCATCTATAGCAAGAAGAGTGTTACTAAAATACCCAGTAAAGAAGTAAGCACAAGCCAAGCTAAAGGTTAATAATAAAAACTTTTTCACTGCTTTTGCTCCCAAACTATAAAAACATTAAGTAATTATAGTGTAGTGATTTATTGATACAAGACGAGCGCCTTTTCTGCTTGTGCACTGTTTTTATAGCTTAATGCTGCTTGTTGGGAGAATTGCTTTTTATTCTCTGGATTTAGCGCTTTATCAAACACTCTGGCAGCAAGATCGTAATCACCTTGTGCATTGGCAAGACAAGCAAGCCCTAACAATAATGCATTATTATTGTCATCTTTTTTAAGGCGTTCCTGAATACTTGTTTGCAACTTAATTGCATTGCCATTAGTTGCACCGTTTAATATAAAAGCAAGTTGTTCGTGTTGGTCATTATGTTTAACCATTTTAATTAAATCGCCCTCAACCTCAATAAGTTGACCTGCCGAAGCCATTGTCGCCAAATAAGCTGTGTGTGCGTAGGCTTGTAGCTTTTTAGGTAGTTGTTTATATTTACTCGTAATTTTATCAACTGGCTGAGCCGAAAAGTAAGCACTAAAAACACGCGTCCATTGCTCACTTGAAAATACTTTTTGGCGTAGCAATCGTGGTAAAAACTCTTCTAAAGCACTAAAGTGCTGTTGTTGCACTAACACCTCGGTATACAGTTTTAACTCAAGTGCAGTCGCTTTTTTAGATTCAGCACTCACACGCATTTGCGATTCAATCGCACTGCTGTCACCACTTGCCAACCATAACTTTGCTACTTTTAATTGATGCTCTGGGCTTATTTCAAATAAACGCTCAAGTGCTTTATCTGTTTGATTATTAGCAAGCGCTGCTTTGGCAAGTAATGCTAAGCGAATATCTTCAAACTTATCTGGTACGCTATTGCCCGATAAAGCCTGCTCTACATGCTCATAATCATCGTTAATAGCACTCCACAAAGCCTGCTCAATAGCTGCTTGTTTGCGCTCTTGGCTACGTGCAAAAAAGCCATGTTTAGTGTTGTGATAAATCGATAACAAATAACGTATTAGCTTGTATGTTAAATATAAAACAATAGCTGTAACTATCGCCATAATACAAAACGAAACTATCGTTCCCTCTATCGTTGTATTGTTAAATGAAATAAGCACGTAGCCTTTTTCATCTAATGCAAACGGGGTAATCGCTATTACAGCAACAATAGCGACAATTAATATAATTAACCCTATCATTGCGCCCACTCCTTAACCTTTTGTGTACTTTGCAGTGTTACTTCTGGATTAAAGTTAAGCTGCTCTTTTTCAAGATTTGATAACGCTTTGAGTACTGACTTAGTTGCATCATCGCCTTGTTTGAAGTATTCAGCCACTAAGCGTTTTGCCTCGCTCAAAGCGTTAAAGAAAATACTTGCCTGCTTACTCATTAGTGCATCTTGTGCTTGGGTAAGATTAAGTTTAATACGCTGATTAATTAGATGGCGTTCTTGTTCGGTAAGTAGTGGCTCAATAGAAACGCCCTCATGCTGACGAACAGTGATGAAACTATCAACAATCTTATTCCAACTATTGCTTAAATTTTGCTGCCAATCACTCACATTATCACTTAAAGCATTTTCGTCAATTACAGCGGCTTCTTGAGGTAAATTAACGGCGTTAAATACTAAGTCATCAATACTTGTTAGCACACTGTTTAGCTGTAAATAAATAGCCTCTGTTGCAACAGGTTTAAGGCTATCAAGTGTTTGTATGTCTTGCATAATAGCTTGGCGAACTTCAACTGTACCTGGGTGTTCACTAAGCAATGCGTCTAAGCGTTTTAAAACTGCACTGGTGCCTTGGTAATCTTTCTCAGCCCATAACTTAAACTCAGCCATACGTTGTAAGCTGGTTACTTCTTGTGGGTTTAAAGACGAGCTTTGTTGCTGCGCTTTTTGCAAAGCTGCTTTTAGTTCTTGCTGATTTTGAGCTGCACTTTCACTTAGCGCTGCGGCAATTTTTTTCTCGCTATTAGACAACGCTTGTTGAAAATTAGATTGGGCTGACTTAAGTGCTTGCAGCTCTTGAGTCAGTAACTTATTTTGCTCATTCAAGTCATTAACCGCTAGGTTTTGCGCTTTACCAGCATTTAATTTTTGATAAAAATCGTATCCAACACCAGAAGCGACAATAAGCGAAACAAGCAGCGCAAGTGTTGCCACCTTACTCACTTTTTGTTTATTTCTGTCTGCGGCATTTTTTGCAGTGACTGGCTCTTGCTTAGTTGACTTGGCTGAAGCCGTGCTTGCTGTTGTTGGTGTATTTTTTTCTGTCGTTATCGACTTTGACTGTTCGCTCATGGTGCTACCTTGCTGATTAATGCAGGCAAACATAGCGTCATCGCTAGCTCCTGCTGCAATATGTATATTAGCCAAGCTTACTTGTTGCTGTTGTAAATATGCGGCTATGCGCTCGCTGGCAACATAAAACTGACACTGTTGTAACCATTGTTTTTGTGGTGCAGCGAGGGGAGTAAAAATGGCATCGACTGCTGCATTACTTGTTATGACTATACCGTGTACATTATTGCTTTGCCAGTGGTCTGTCCAGCTATTAACTAGCCCACTCACTGGTTCTCGTTTGTATACGACGCAATTATTTAAAAATGCACCACGCTCTTTAAGCACTTTAGCTATATCAGGGCGACCACCTTGCCCTTTAACTAATGCTATACTACTACCATCAACCTCAGCAAGTGACTTTAGCGCCAGCAAACCTTCAGAATCATACTGCTTAGGTATCGCGGCTCGCACACCAAATAACGCGTATATTGTGTCGGCAGTTTGCTGCCCTACCGCATAAAACTGCGCTTTTGTATTTATATTTGGCTTTAATAGTGCAAGGGCATTAACCGCATCTTGCGAAATAAAAATAATTTTATCTGCATTTATTAACGGACTAAGCTGCGTGTTAGAGGGGGTTAAATAAGCTATTTTTAATACAGGGAATAAAGACGCCTGATAACCCGCTTGCTCAAGTTGTTGGGCAAGAGATACGCCTTTTCCTTCGGGCCGAGTTATCAGAATATGTGGCATTACGCGTCTCGATATACTTCAGCTAAAATTTTATCTGCACCTTGCGCAAGTAATTTTTTAGCAAGCTCAGTGCCTAATATTTCTGCGTCATTTATATGACCGGTTACTTCGTCACGTAAAATTTCGCTACCATCAATTGCGCCAACTAAACCGCGTAAATGTACCTGTTCGCCATCAACTAATGCATAAGCACCAATAGGTACTTGACAACCGCCTTCTAAGTGACGATTCATCGCACGTTCTGCATTCACACGAATACGTGTCTGCGTATGCTCAAGTGGGGCAAGTAACGCTTTTGTTACTTCGTCATCGATACGACATTCAATACCTACAGCACCTTGACCATTTGCTGGTAACGACACTTCTGGCTCAATGTAATCAGCAATACGATCCTCCATTTCCAAACGAATAAGCCCAGCAGCCGCTAAAATAATGGCATCGTATTGGCCGTCATCTAATTTAGCTAAACGTGTATTTACATTACCGCGCAAATCACGAATATCTAAATCAGGGCGAAGTGCTTTAATTTGGCACTGACGGCGTAAACTAGAAGTACCGACAATAGCGCCCTGTGGTAGCTCGCTTAAATTAGCAAAATTATTTGATACAAACGCATCACGTGGATCCTCACGCTCACAAATAGTATGCAGTGCTAATCCTTCTGGAAACTCTACGGGTACATCTTTCATAGAATGCACCGCAATATCAGCACGACCATCTAACATGGCTTGTTCAAGCTCTTTAACAAACAAGCCTTTGCCGCCAATTTTAGCCAGTGGGGTATCTAATATAATGTCCCCTTGTGTCGACATTGGGACTAATTCAACACGCACATCTGCATGAAAATGCTCTAGTTGTGCTTTTACAAACTCAGCTTGCCAAAGTGCTAAAGCGCTTTTACGAGTTGCGATGCGTACTAATTTTGTTTTTTCTGTCATAAGGGTATCCAATTAATTACTGCGTTTAGCTGTATTTAGTCAGCTAAAATTCTAAATTCTTTTTGGGCAATTAAATTACCTTGTTCGTCAACTACGTCTACACGCCAGTGACCGGCTTGTGTATCCATAATGTTTTTTGTTGAGTACGTTCTATAACGAGTAGATGTGACATTAAGCGAAATTTCTGCCATAACGCTGCCCTCAAAGGTCCATATATGCCTTACCTGCTGCCCTTGTAAACCTTTTAACTCACTAAAAAATGACAGTGAATCCTCAAACTGGCTCAAGCGAACATCAGCAGCAAACACATTGGTAGGCTCACGCTTACTTACTTTACGCGTCAATACCGCGCGGCTAATTTTATCCGTATCAATTTGTGCGCCCAATGCGACACTTGCAACCTGAGCTGTAGGCGAAAAACCTTCAGTGCCACTCAATGCGCCATCATCGTTTTCTAACTCTAAGAGTAAGTTACTCTGATTAGCAGGCTCTGTTGTATTTTGAGCTTCTGCGGTTTCTTGTTGCACTTCATTATCAAGATTTGAGTTTAACTCTGTATTAATGCTTTCGCTTTGATCAGTCACAATTTCGTTGTTAGCTAATAAAATCGTATCATTGTTTACAAAATCGACTTCGCTAGGTGTATTACTTGAAATGTTTTTTTGATTTTCATTTTGCAAAGCTAATAACGGTTCAATACTCATCTGTGTTATCTCTACAGACTCTTCAGGGATATTTGTTAGTTGCTTAGGCTCAACACCTGTTGCTTCATCGCTTGTCTGGCTCGCAGCGCTATTACTAAAACTTAAGAAGTGCTCTTGCTCATTTGGATGCTCGCCTTGCTCTGCACTGACAGACGCTGTTAAACCATACACAACAGCTGCAGAGGTCATTAATACCAACATAGCAATACTCACAATACGACGCCAATTCCACTCGTAGCTTACCGTTGGTACGCTCTCTTGTAGTTCGCGTTTAACATTTGCTTTAATAACTATTTTTTGACTCATATTGACCTCAGCGGTTGCAAAATTAACTTAAACGAGCAATTAACCATTGGCGGATAGCTTGCAGTTCTTCTGCGCAAACTTGATGAGCCATTGGATATTCTTGCCAGCTTACATCCATGTTATGTGCTGTTAATACTTCAAACGCACTTCTGCCCGCACTATGCGGTACTACGTTATCTTGGCTACCATGCGCCATAAATACATTTAAATCAGTATGCTTTGCTTCGTCAGTAAATTTTTGCGGCACACACATATAAGTAGACAGCGCCATAACACCGCCAAGCTTTTGCTCAAAACGCGGCGCTAAATGTAGCGACACAACCCCCCCTTGAGAAAAGCCAGCTAAAATGATTTTATTAGCCGGTATGCCGTTAGCAATTTCTTGATTGATTAACGCTTCTACTTTCGCAGCCGAGTCTCTCACGCCCTGTTCATCGGCACGTTTATCTAACTCTATAGATTTAATGTCGTACCAAGAACGCATTTCCATGCCACCATTTATGGTGACCGGTTGCACTGGCGCATGCGGAAAAACAAACCGTATACCTAGTCCACTCGGTAAATTTAACTGCGGTGCAACAGGTGCAAAACCATCACCTGAATCACCTAAACCATGTAACCAAATAACGGTCGCTTTGTGCTCACCTTGGGCTGGGTATTCTACAAATTCTAAACTCATAGTGATGATTGCCATTTAACTTCTTGGCCAGCTTGGCGCGTTGAGGCTTCATTTATAAATGCCCAAAACTCAGCACCAGATCGGTTATCAATCCATAGTCCATCACGCATTTCAAAATGATGACCGTTAAACTTCGTTGCAACCCACACTTGATGAAGAGGTGCTTGTTTGTTGATCACTATTTTACTTTTGTCAGGAAAAATAATTTCTAAAATACCTTGTGCCGATTCATAATCTAAATCAGCTTCGCAATCATCAACCTGCTCTTCAATAGTGAACATAAGAGCTTCGGCTAATTGGTGATATTCGTGTTCAGTCATTGTTATTTCCTTTGCAGGCGAGCCGCCTAATATTGGGTACAGTTTAGCTTTGAATTAGCTTTAAAAATGTGAAGCTAGTGTAACAGGAATAAAATCATCCGCGAATAGCTGCATTTTTTAGATATTCTGTTACTCTGCGATTATAAAGCCAGCAACCGTATTAATCTAATGAAAGCGACGCATACCTTACAATTAAAAAAACTATTAATAAGCACTGTACTGTTAAGCGCCTTAGCTGGCTGCGGACAAAGCGGTCCGTTATATTTACCAGAGCAACAAACAGAGCAAAATCAACCCCAAGATACAGCTAAACCCGCTATTGCCGAAGAGCAGGTAAATGCACAAGTAAAACAGGAGCAGTAAATGGATTTTTTTAACTATAAAAATAATCAACTGTTTGCTGAAGAGGTAAGTATTGCAAGCATTGCACAACAGTACGGTACGCCCTGTTATGTGTATTCACGCGCGACCTTTGAACGCCATTATTTAGCATTTGCTAACGCCACTAAAAACCATAAAAGTTTGGTCTGCTATGCAGTAAAAGCAAACTCTAATATTGCCGTGCTTAATATATTGGCGCGCTTAGGATCGGGTTTCGATATTGTTTCTAAAGGCGAACTTGCGCGAGTTATTAAAGCAGGTGGAGACGCTTCTAAAGTGGTTTTTTCAGGCGTTGCTAAAACATCTGATGAAATAGCGTATGCATTAAAGTTGGGGATTAAATGTTTTAATGTAGAATCTGTCTCTGAACTTGAGCGTATCTCTGAAGTTGCGTGCGAACTTAATTTAGAAGCGCCTATTTCTATTCGCGTCAATCCCGATATCGATGCAAAAACACATCCGTATATTTCTACCGGTTTAAAAGAAAATAAGTTTGGCATTGATATTCAAACTGCAGTAAGTGTTTATCAACAAGCAGCGGCTTTACCTGGTTTAAAAATTATTGGTGTTGATTGCCATATTGGTTCGCAATTGACTGAAGTTAGACCATTTTTAGAAGCCCTTGATAAATTAATGGCGCTTATTGATGAGCTAAAAACCAACGGTATTGAGCTAACGCACTTAGATATTGGTGGCGGTCTAGGCGTGCCATATAACAACGAGCAACCACCACACCCAAGTGAATATGCAGCGCAAGTTACCGAGCGCTTAGCAAACTATAAACACCTTGAACTTATTTTTGAACCAGGACGCGCTATTGCTGCGAACGCTGGTATTTTAGTGACTCAAGTTGAATTTATTAAACAAAACCAAGACAAATTTTTTGCTATTGTCGATGCAGGTATGAACGACATGCTGCGCCCTGCACTTTATCAAGCGTGGCAAAAAATTATTCCGGTATCCGTTCGCGACGACGAAACACCTACTCACAACTTTGATATTGTGGGTCCGGTGTGCGAAACGGGCGACTTTTTAGGAAAAGATCGCGAACTTGCGCTTAAACAAGGCGATTTACTCGCACAACGAAGTGCAGGTGCATATGGCTTTACCATGAGCTCAAACTACAACTCGCGCCCGCGTGCCGCAGAAATAATGGTAGATGGCGAGCATCATCATCTTATTCGCGAACGCGAAACTATTGAAAGCCTTTATCAAGGTGAGAAAATTTTACCATAAACGTTTTTGTCTACTAGCTGCTCTGTGGCATGATTAGCACAGAGCAAAACCGAATTAGAGCGCTATGTTAGTTAATTTTTCCAAAATGCACGGCTTAGGCAACGACTTTGTTGTGATTGATAACATTACACAAAATGTTTTTTTGTCGCGAGATCAAATAAAAAAACTGGCAGATCGCCACTTTGGCATTGGCTTTGACCAATTGCTGATGGTTGAAGCGCCATATTCGCCTGATCTCGACTTTCATTATCGAATTTTTAATGCCGATGGCACTGAGGTTGAGCAATGTGGTAACGGCGCACGCTGTTTTGCTCGTTTTGTACGTATGAAAGGCCTGACTAACAAACACAAAATTAGTGTCTCAACTAAATCGGGCAACTTAACCCTGTATATCGAAAAAGACGGCCAAGTAACCGTAAATATGGGTCACCCTAATTTTGAGCCAAGCAAAATACCGCTCAAAGCCAGTAAACGCGAACTCACTTATATTATTAGAGCACAAGAGCACACCGTATTTAGTGGCGCAGTCTCTATGGGTAACCCACATTGTGTACTAGAAGTTGACGATATCACTACTGCGCAAGTGGATATATTGGGTCCGCTGCTGGAAAATCACGAACGCTTTCCGCAACGCGCTAACATTGGCTTTATGCAAGTTGTATCGCAAGAACATATTAAATTAAGAGTATGGGAGCGCGGTGTTAACGAAACACTCGCTTGTGGCACCGGCGCCTGTGCAGCAATGGTCATTGGTCATATGCAGAATAAGCTATCGAGTGCCGTTCAGGTCGATTTACCTGGTGGTAGTTTACAAGTTCGTTGGAGTGGCGAAGGCCATCCAGTACGTATGACAGGCCCCGCAGAGCATGTATTCGACGGACAAGTAGCCCTATGAGCGAGCTAAGTAAAAAGCAGGTCATTAATTATTTGCAACAACACCCTGAATTTTTAATTCAGCATCCTGAGCTACTTGCCCAACTTGAGTTACAACAGCAAACTCAAGGAACAACGTCGCTGGTACATATTCAGCAACGACAGTTACGCGAGCACAACTCGCGTTTAAAAAATCAAATAGACACTATGAGTAAACACGCTACTCAAAACGAGCTGGTGTATCGTTTATTTACTCAATGTCACCGTCAACTTTGGAGTAATTACGACTTCAATACGCTCGCCAGTAACTTACAAAATATTATTTGTACTAACCCAGATATTGACGATTGCAGACTAATAAAATACGCCGCCAAATATGATGAACTGGTTAAACACCGTTTGTCTAATGCAAACTATTATTTGGGGCGCATTCACCAGCAAGAACGTGATTTACTGTTTAGCGAGACTACTCAGTCCGTTGCCATTTATTTAATTGGTGATATAAAAAAACCAACCGCAATTTTGGCTTTTGGTAGCAATAACGCAAACCACTTTGCGCCCGAACAAGACAACTTATTTGTACTCGACTTTGTACGTTCGTTACAATTACGGCTGCTGGAACTTGCATGAATGACGACGCGCCCAACACGAGCGAATTGAGTGACCGTTGGCGTACACCTATTGCTTTATTTAGCGATTATTTAAAATTTGAAAAACAATATTCAGCACACACCGTAAATCAATATGTAAGCCAACTTAGCTTTGCAGCGCTTTATTTTAATAAGTTATGCGACGATTGGTTTTGCGTTCAGGGCGAGCATATTCGCCGCTACAGTATGGCGCTACGTTCAAAGCAATTAAGTGGGCGGACTATTAGCTTAAAGCTCAGCTGTATTCGCAGTTTATATAAGTTTTTAAAAGCGAAAAACATTGCAGAGCAACCCTATTACCATAATCCTGCAGTAGGTATAAAAGGCCCTAAGTTTGCAAAGCCTTTACCTAAAAATCTCGATGTAGATCAGATGGCACGCTTACTCGAAATCCCCAGTGACGAACCTCTTGCGATCAGAGATAAAGCAATGATGGAACTTATGTACTCATCTGGGTTGCGCATTAGCGAGTTAGTTGGTGCCAACATACGCGATATTAGCACTGCTAATGGCGAAATTTTGGTCTGTGGTAAAGGCAATAAAGAGCGGTTAATTCCAGTAGGAAAAAAAGCGTTAGACGCATTGCAAAAATGGTTAATAATACGCCCTCAATATGCAAAACCTGACGAAATAGCGGTATTTTTAAGTAGCCAAAAAAATCGTATTTCGGTTCGCCAAGTTCGCTTACGCATGCAAGAGTGGGGAATAAAACAAGGCATTAGCTCACAGGTTCATCCGCACAAATTACGCCACTCATTTGCTTCGCATATTCTAGAGTCGTCGGGGGATTTACGTGCTGTGCAAGAATTATTGGGGCACAGTAGTCTATCGGCTACCCAAGTGTATACACATTTAGATTTTCAGCATTTAGCCAAGGTGTACGACAACACGCACCCACGAGCAAAAAAACAAACCGATTAGGAAAATAAATATGATCCGCTTTAATCGTGCTATTAAGCCATTTTCTGTACTTAGTTTTGACCTAGACGATACCCTTTACGATAATCGCCCTATTATTAAAGCCGCAATGAAAGCACAAGCCGACTACCTAAACAAACTCGCTGGCTATCAAGAAAAAGGCCCGCAGTATTGGCAATATTGCCGAGAACTTGCTGTACAACAACAACCAACCCTTGTTGACGATGTAACACAATGGCGTAAACAAACACTGCGCTTAGCACTATCAAAGCTTGGGTTTAACCAAAGCGACATGGAGCATCATGCAAAAGGCGCTTATAATGCTTTTGCTGATGCACGTAGCAATATTACAGTGAGCGATGACATACTTGCCCTGCTCGATAATTTAAGTAAGCAATATACATTAATCGCAATTACCAACGGTAATGCAGAAGTAGAACGTTTTAATTTAAATAACAAGTTTGCCCTTGTGTTACAAGCAGGTTTACATGGGAAAGCAAAACCGCACAGTACATTGTTTGACCAAGCAGCGGTACACTTAGGTGTTAATAAAAACGCTATTTTACACATAGGTGATAGCCTTGATAGCGATGTACAAGGTGCTAATAATGCAGGTTGCCAATCGGTTTGGTTGAACAACCAAACGGCTAATTATGCTTATAAAGGCCTGGCTGATATAGAAATAGCCGACATTCACGCTTTAACGCATTTAATTAAAAAATAAGAGGTTAAAATGAGCCACTATACCAAGCTAATCACCTTGCTATTAATTGGCTCACTTAGCCTTAACGCTTATTTACTGTGGCCGAAAAAAGCGCCTATTAAAACCCAAAAAATTGTAAAAAACACATCACCAAAGCAACAAAATTCACTGCTAAGTATCGCCAAATCACAATTTAAGCAACACCAATTTAATGCAGCACTAAATAGCTATCAACAACTCAAAAACAGCAATCCAGAAAGTGCAAAAAACCTTTATTCATCGTGGCTTGTACAACTTAAAATATGGCTAAATAGCGATTTATTACTCAGCGAATCACTTATCAATACGTTATTAAATAAAAGCCCTTATAACGTAGAATTACTTAACTTTCAGGTGGAGTATTTAATTAATAGCGAGCAAACACAAAACGCCATTATTGCTTTATTTGAACTGTTCCCGCTGCTATCTGCTGATCAGAAAAACAACGCAAATACACGCTTAAATACGCTCACTCAAAGCGAATTAAACGCATTAACAGAGCAACAAAACTGGCAAGCTATTATTGAGAACATACAAATTTGGCTCGATTATAAAAGCGATAACGCACAATTTTTATATCCACTTGCGTATGCCTACTATCAACAAAGCGACTTAATTAGTGCACAAGCAACACTTGATCGTATGCCAAGCCAGCACAACTTAAAAACACAAGTGCAAACACTACATGCCATGATTGATAAAGCACTGTCACCTAGCGACTACGTAACCCTAGCCCCTTACGGCGCGCACTATTTAATAACCACCGAAATAAATAGTAATTTATCCACTGAACTAATGATCGATACAGGCGCAAGCGTAACCTCACTACCTACAAATATTATTGATCAAATTTCGCCACAGCCTTTGTATTTAGGCGATGTAACGGTAAACACAGCTAACGGTCAAATTGTTGTAAGGCGCTATCAAATTGAATCGTTTAAAGTGGGCGAACAAATAATTTATGGCTTTGAAGTACTGGGTATTGAAAATGTACGTGGACAAGGTTTATTAGGGATGAACTTTTTATCGAGATTTAAATTCAATATAAATCAGCAAACAGATGAGCTAGAGTTGAGCGCTAAATAATTAAAAATCCAAAGGTAACACATGACACTAAATAACTATTTAAAAGCACTTGCTGAAAATCCAAAAAGCATTCAATTTACCGATACAATGGCTGTGATTGAAGCGAATTACAATTTTACCGCATGTGGCTTCAATAACCATGGATTACTTAGCGCTGCGAGTGAGAACAACGGTTCGTGTAAAATTTTTGCATTTGCTAAATTAAACGATTTAAGTAAACAAAATACCTTAGATTGCTTTGGTAAGTTTTACCGAGACGACGTGCTGCAAAACCCTAAAGGGGACGATCACATGAACATTCGCACCTTTATGTTAGCACCAGAGGCAACACCTTTTTTAGGTATTACCTTTGAAGGCAAGCCACTAAAAGAAAAATAGCCAACAAAAATTAAAGTGGCTTTTCCATAAAGTAACGCGTCCCTGAGCGTGGGTAATTATTAAGTTGATACTTAACACTATAACCGCGCCTTTCGTAAAAAGGTTTTGCTTGAAAATCAAGTGTATCAAGCTGAGCAGTTGTTGCTCCTAGTTCAATAGCAGCTTGCTCAAGTGCCGTTAGCAACTTATCTGCAAGCCCTTTCCCTCGTGCACTATCGCTACACCAAAGCCAACTAATCATCAGCCAATTTCCAAATACACACCCACTAATACCGGCAACAAGCTCGCCTTGCTCATCAGCAAATTTATAACCTAATGGCACTCTTTGCGCATCAAAATGCTGGGCGTTAAATTCAACCATTTGCGCGCGAAGCGCTACGTTTAACGCATCAGTATTATCTGCTGTTAATTGATACATGTGCCGCCCTTAAAGAGCTGATACTAGCAAACTAGCTCAATCAATACAGGTTATTTTTACCAAATGGGACTTCAAGCATATTACTGGCTGTTTTTTCGGGTTGACCGCACATTTCATCGTAAGCACTTGTATGGCGTAGCATCATTTGTGCATAGGCTATTTTTTCAAAACGCTTTTGAATATGCAGTGGGCTTAGTGCTTTTATAAACTCACCATTTTCCTCTGTCACGTAATATTCAACATTATTTATAATTACAGAGACTTGGTATAATGCCATTTCAAGAGAATGCGCAACCACCTTTTGTAATGGCTCATGTTTTTTTAATTCTGAGAATTTCATACCCATAACAACCACCTTTTTTAAAAGTAACCTCATAGATACGCAGCTTTGCTATAATCGCGATCAAACTTTTATTAGCCGCTGACATCATACGTTATGAGTACAAAAATCCGACTCGCTAAATATATTGCCCATTCAGGTATTTGTTCTCGCAAACAAGCCTCGCGTTTAATTGACGAAGGCGTTGTGACTGTAAATAATCGCCCAGCTAATCACATTGATCACGTTGATGAGCAAGACACTATAATAGTGAACGAAAAAGAAATTAAAGGTGCTGCCGATTTAGTTTATTTTGCGTACCACAAGCCAGTAGGTATTGATTGCAAATTAAATATTGACGACCCTACCAGCCTCATTCATCACCTGCCTACCTTTACTCGTGTTTACCCCATTGGCCGCCTTGATAAAGACTCCCGTGGTTTACTTATTTTGACCAACGATGGGGATTTTTGTAATCAACTAATACATCCTGATTTCCACCAGCCTAAACATTATTTAGTCACCGTAAATAAGCCTTTAGACGATGCTTTTTGTAAAAAAATGGCAGCAGGCGTACCGGTTGATAAACACATAACCCTGCCTTGCGAAGTTAATAAAATAGCCAGCAATCAATTTAGTATTGTTTTAAAGCAAGGGCTAAACAGGCAAATACGTAAGATGGCGCATTACTGCGGCTACAAAGTAATTGATTTATATAGAGCGCAATTTAGTGACCTCACCCTTTCAAAACTAAACCTACCTGAAAACCAATATATACAAATTAATAAAAACGATATTTCAAAAATCTAATACCAAGTCACTTAACTACATCTCAAAAAGTTAAAAAATAAACTTGCAATTACAGATTACAGGTGTAGTCTACAATTAAAGATTACATTTGTAGGCAATAGCATGATTGAGTTATCAAAAGCAGAGTTTGACGTGCTCGACGCACTTTGGATTAACTACCCCGCCACCGCGAGTCAAATAATTGAGCGCTTAAGCGACGATAAGCAATGGCACGAAAAAACAATTAAAACCCTACTAGGTCGACTAGTAAAAAAAGGCGCACTTACATTTGAAAAAGACGGTCGCCAATATATTTATATGCCGTGTATTGAGCGCGCAGACTACACATTAAAAGAAAGCCAAAACTTTATTGAGCGCTTTTTTAGCGGGCGTATTGCGCCACTTGTAAGTGGTTTTGCTAAATCGGAGCAGCTTTCTCAGCAAGATATAAACGAGCTTAAAAAAGTTATAGATGACTGGGAAAAAAACCAAAAGTAAGGGATTAACATGGTTATTCAAACTGGGTTTAATTGGTTGATTGAGCAGCAACTACTATTAAGTATTTTGTTTTGTGGATTTATTTTACTCGAGCGATTTGGTTTAAAAGCCCTTGGCTCGCGATTTGTATATAAATTAGCATGGCTATTACCTGCGGCATTGGTTATCGCTAATTTACCAAACGCGATTAAACCACTGCAAAACAGTGATATTAGTCACTACTTAATCACCCCCAACCAACCTTTTACAAACGAGGTAGGTATTAGCTGGGCGCTCATGTATGCACTTATTACCGCAGGGTTATTAATAGCTAGTTTTATTACACATACCCGTTTTGTTAAAAGCCTGCAGTTAACTGAGTTAACACAATTTGAAGGCACTCATACCGCTGATGTTAAAACCTACACCAGTCAACATGTAGCCACGCCGATGGTGGTCGGTATTTTAAACAGTAAGCTGGTATTACCGAGTAACTATAATACCCAGTTTGATAAAGCCACATTAGCCCTTATTTTAGAACACGAAAACGTACACATTAAACGCAAAGACAACTTAACAAACTCACTTATATTACTGCCTACTATTTTACTTTGGTTTAACCCACTAGCTTGGTTTTGTTACGCAAGCATGCGCCGACTACAAGAGCTGACTTGTGATGAACGGGTATTAGCCGATAAAAACACACAACAACACATTTTATACAGCAAAGCCTTAATAAACTGCGCGGCGAATGCGCCCACAGGGCTTATGGCTTATTCACACTACGGAGATAAAAAAACGATGTTACAACGACTTACTAATATAAAACACAGCGGAAAACATTCAAAGTTTGCTAAAGGTGGCTTATTACTTGTAGCAGCAAGTATGCTAAGTGGATTGGCGATTGCAAAGCAACCAGAGGCAATGACTAAAGAGGATCACATTTCACCGACAATGCGTATTGAACCCCTTTATCCAATACAAGCAGCTCAACAAGGCATCAGCGGCTCAGTGGTATTAAAGTACGATATAACTCCCAATGGTGAAACCGCTAATGTTTCTGTTGTTAGTGCAAAGCCTGAAACCATATTTGACCGTGAAGCTAAAAAGGCGCTAAGACAGTGGCAATACAAACCCTCATCAATGGGTTATCAAAACGTACTTGTACAGCTCGATTTTGCAATAAACAATGAAGTTGCTAATACCGATTTAATAGAGCGAATTAAAGTATCGCACTAACTTTATTAGATTTTTCAAGACTACAAAGCAAGCGCCCTTTTAGGCTGCTTGCTTTGTGGTTTTACGCTATAAAGTTATAAGCTCACCACAATCATGGCAATGGCTGACCCCAAACCAATAAACCACACTAATGAGCGAATTATATCTAGGTTCATATAGTAAAATACGCAATACAAAATACGCGACACAATATGCGTAACCGCTAGCGTTTCTGTCATTGCACCTACAGAGTTAGTGCCCAGTACAACTGCAATAGCAACAGCAAAAACAGCAAGCGATTCAAAACAGTTTTGATGAGCAGCGAGCGCCCGTGCACCAAAGCCGGTTAATTTTGATTGCTGCGCCCTTGGGTGTTTATTGTCGTATCGACCTAATTTTGCCATTGCTATAGCAACCGGCACTTTTGCAAAGTAAGGCATTAATACCGCAAGTAATGCACATACAACTAATGTTGTCATAATTTATCCTTTTGATGTTTCGGATAATTTAGCATAAGCGCATAAAAAAAGCCGCCAGAAACGTTTGATAACAAACGTAGGCGGCTAACAATAACATCAGGCTTACTATAGCTAAATTCTCCCCTAAACCCGTGCGACATAATGTCGCAGATGATGAATATTCAACATCACAGTTAATGCATCGCTTTACTTCTCAAAGCTTGTTAACTTTACTGCCTTACATTTTAACGATGACAACCATGACTTGGATCTTTTTCACTTTTTTAGCCGCCTTTATGCAAGCATGGCGTAATGCCCTGCAAAGTAAATTAAGTAACGATGTGAGTGTTGCTGGCGTAACCCTCTCCCGCTTTATTATTGCAGGCCCTATTGCGGCTGTGTACTTATATGGTTTGTATCAATATCAAGATACCGCTATGCCTACGTTTAATAATGCCTTTTGGGGATTTATTATAGGCGCAAGTGTGATGCAAATACTCGCTACGGGCTTGATGGTTAAGTTATTTAAAATGAATAATTACGCCATAGGTGCTGGGCTTGCCAAAAGCGAGGCGTTAGTAGCTGCCATTTTAGGTGTATTATTTTTTGGCTCGGCACTTTCTTTACTTGGTTGGCTTGGTGTATTTTTTGGCGCTATTGCCGTGTTACTGCTCAGTGGTATAACAAGCGTTAAACACTTTAATGCTAAAACGGCGTTACTAGGACTTGCTTGTGGTACTTGCTTTGCACTTACATCATTGTGGGTACGAGAAGCGAGCTTAAATTCAGGATTATTATTTCCACACTCAGCCGCTTGGGTTTTGCTGTTTGTAATTAGCCTACAAACACTAATACTACTTGGCTATTTATTATTAAAAGAGCCAAAAACGCTCAGTAAACTTTGGCAATACAAAGGCACTACAGCCGCAATTTGTGTTTTTAGTTGTATCGGCTCTATTGGCTGGTTTAGTGCAATGAGCTTACAACATGTTGCTTATGTTAAAACGCTTGGACAGATTGAAGTGTTTTTTACTATGTTAATTGCCGTATTTTGGTTAAAACAGCCACTTAAAAAACAAGATACTGCAGGCTTAATTCTTATAGCTATTGCTGCTATTTTGGTTATGCTACCGAATTAATGGCAGCATAAAAAAGCGCAGGCTTTTATACCTGCGCTATTCATAATTAAGCGTTTATTCGAATTACCAATTAAGAGCTAATCTTTAGCGTTATCACACCACTAATAATCATTAATACTCCCGCAATACGACCAAACGTTGCGGCATCGTTATAAAACAATATGCCGACTAAAAACGTACCGGCAGCGCCAATACCTGTCCATACGGCGTATGATGTGCCCATTGATATTTGCTTTTGGGCAAGCCACAACATAAAGCCACTAGCGACCATAAATGTAATAGCTATTGCGATGCCTTGCCATCGGGTTTCTGGGTTTTGCGATATTTTTAAGCCAATCGGCCAGCCAATTTCAAGTAAACCAGCAATAATTAAGTACATCCACGCCATTAAGCATCTCTCTTTTTCAATATAACTTCGTATAAATCTTCACGGCGATCTTTTAAGTTACGCACCGTGCCTTCGCTGTGAAGAATTTTTAGCTTATCCATATCAAGATCGCTAAATAATAGCATTTCGGTGTTTGGCGTGGCTTCGTTAAGTGTTGCATCGTGCGGGAACGAAAAGTCTGATGGCGTTAATACAGCTGATTGCGAATATTGCACATCAAGGCTTTCTACTTGAGGTAAGTTACCTACCGAGCCTGCAATAACCACATAACATTCGTTTTCTATTGCACGGGCTTGTGCACAATGGCGAACACGTAGGTAGCTGTTTTTAGTGTCAGTCCAAAATGGTACAAACAGAATATCTAAACCTTGTTTGGCCAATATGCGTGAAAGCTCAGGAAATTCTACGTCATAACAAATTTGAATACCTACGCGACCTGCATCGGTTTCAAATACAGCAATTTTGTCGCCGCCTTGAATAACCCAATCGTTTTGTTCATGCGGGGTAATATGTATTTTACGTTGCTCGTCTATTTTACCGCTGCGGTGGCATAAATAACTCACGTTATAAATTTTATCATCTTCGGCCAGTGGCATAGAGCCGGTAATAATATTGGCGTTATATTCTATTGCCATACGCGACATCGCGTTTTTAAACGTCTCGGTATATTCAGCTAAATAGCGAATCGCTTCAGTTTGATTGCTTTGATTTCCTAAGCCCATTAATGGTGCGTTAAAAAATTCAGGGAAGAGTATAAAGTCGCTTTTGTAGTCAGATACGGTATCTACAAAGTATTCAACCTGCTTTAGCATTTCTTCAACCGATTCAACACAACGCATTTGCCATTGCACAGCCCCTACGCGCACGATTGATTTAGTTGACTCGAGTACCGTGTCGGTTGGTTCATACATAATGTTATTCCACTCAAGTAAAGTGGCGTAACCAACTGACTCTTGATCCTCTGGTAAATACTTTTTAAGTAAACGCTTTACCTGAAAATCATTAGACAACTGAAAACTTAAAATAGGATCGTATAGCTCTCTCTGATCTACTTTTGCAATGTATTCCATTGGCGTCATTTCACTGCTGTGATTGTAATAACACGGAATACGCCCACCCGCTAAAATAGCACGTAGGTTATATTGGCGGCACAGTTCTTTACGGGCATCATAAAGGCGACGGCCTAAACGCATGCCTCTGTGGGTTTCACTAATGGCAACATCTAAGCCGTATAGTGCATCGCCGTCGGTATCGCTAAATACACGGTCGTGACCATCTGCAATATCTTCATAGGTATGCGGGTTTGAAAAACGTGTGTAATCAACTTGTACGCTCAGCGCTAAGCCCACCAGCACGCCGTCATCTACAATACCTATTTGCCCTTCAGGAAATTGGTCTATTAATCTAAAAATGGTATGACTTGGCCACGCACCACCTAAGTCGGGATACGCTTGATCCATCAAGGTTTTAATTTGCGGATATTGCTCTCTGGTTAAGTTACAAATTTCAAGATGGGTTTTTTCTGCCGACATACACAACTCCTTTAGGCATAAGAAAATAAAAGCCGAATGCACGCTCGATTAAATCAAGAATACACTCAGCTTTGTATCATGTTTTTTACTTTAGATGTACTACTTTAAGCTGCGATAAAAGAGCGTGGTTACTTTCTCTTTTGGTAACCAGCCTGCGTATTCAAGACCAAGTTCTGCCAATGGATCGGCTTTAAGTACTTGCTCTAACCTTGCATTATTTTGCATTGCTTTTAGCATTACGTCTTTCGCGTTTTGAACTAGCTTACCATACGCTATCAGTCCTGAACGGTCACTTACCTTGCCGTGTCCTGGGATTACTTTAGTGTTGTCGTCAATTTGATTAACTACATCGTTTACTGCCGCTAAAATACCATCAACGCTGCCGCCGCTATCTACATCAACAAACGGTAAGCTGCCAAAATTAAAGTAAATATCGCCCATGTGCACTATGTTGTCGTTACTAAAAAAAACAACTGAGTCGCCATCGGTGTGTGCATGTTCGTAATGCACGACATGGGCGTGTTCGTTATTAAAATGTAGTTTTAAATCGTGACCAAAACTAATGCGCGGTAAAAAGTCTGACCCTTCCCCGTGCTGCTCTTCTAAACGTTTATGTACATTGCTGTGTGCTATAACGTGCGCACCCGCTTTAGCAAAGTTTTCGTTGCCACCGGTATGATCGCCATGATGATGGGTATTAATAACAAACTCTGCGCTGCCTGGTTTTAAATCGCTAATCGTTTTTTTAATATCATCTGAGAGTTTGGCAAACTGATCATCAATAATATAAATGCCGTCATCACCTACACTTGCTGCAATATTACCGCCTTGCCCAAATAATACGTATACATGGTCACTTAATTTTTGTGCTGTTACTGGACCCTCATCGGCTTGCGCTGATGTGCTTAGTAATAAACCTGTTATTAATGCGGGTAGTATTTTTTTCATTTTAGTTCTCTGTTGTATGAATTAATTAATATAGAACGTGTTTAGCTATACTTTAGTTCATTGCGTAGGCTCTATTACTATTTGATGTATTAATTCTTGCGGCAATAAAGGCGTATGTTTGCCCTCTACGTAATCACTAAACCCCGCTCTGTAAAATTCAGAAAGGGGATGCCCCGATTGCCCACCAGGAATAGCCATAATTGCATGCTCCAAATGCCCAGGTTGAGCAATAAAGCGCTGCGATGCGCCAAAACTACGCCCTTGTACGGCGGGCATGTAACTATCACCAAAACCTTGTGCTGTAGGCATATTTAATAACTTAGCAAGTAACGGCATTTGCTTTGCAAACGGATGCTCTATCACTAACTCATTTACCTTGCCCCACTGCCAACTTTGTACTTTATTACCAAATTGCTCAGTAAGCTTAGTAATAGTTTGGTTAAATGCACCGTGTAATTGTGCATCCCAGCTTTTAAATTGTGGGTTTATCCACGTATCGGGTTTGTTATTAATAAGCTGCCAAACTGCGGGCTCTAAATCTCGTTTTACGTATTTAAGTGTGCCTTGTTGTTTATTTAGTTGGTCTTCCATATTACTAAATAAAATATTAATCACTTCATCGCGGTAGCGCTTAACTAAGGTATACCCTGTGGAGGTTGAACACGCACATTGCTGCCAATTTTCGAGCGCTGTTATATATTGCTGATTTTTAGTTTTATCGACTTTTAATTGCTTTAATAGCAAAGTATGCCAAGGCATTAAAAAGCGAGCTTGGTTATCAAGTTGTAATGCGTAAAAGTCGCTCTCAGCAAATGTTTGTTTTTCAAATAATCTATCGCGAATTTGACTTGAACGTGCACCGAGTGCATAACCACCATTACCAAAACGCGCGTTATCCTCAGCCGATACCACTCGAGAATTACCAGTCCATAATCGCCCACTTTGTGGGTTTTTAACAAAGGGCCGTTGTAATTCGTTTTGCTGCCAAAGCGCTGAGTAGTCATCGGCATTTACACCGAGCTGGCTAGGCGCTTTACGAGCCGGTATACCGCCCATGTTTTTCCACGCTGCGCTACCAAGGCTATCTACCACCATAAGATTTTGCACCGGAATGCCCACATCGCTTGCTACAGCAAGTGCATCATCTACTGTTTTGGCTTGCTCTAATTTTAATAACTGCATATTAACGGCATAAGGCTGATGTGCAGCCCAGCTCAACGCATAAGGTTTTTCGTTAATGTATTTTACAGGGCCATATTCACTGAGTATTAATGAGTAGTTTTCGACCTCCCCATCGGGTAATGCAATCGACTCATCTACTTGCCATGTTTTACTCTCGTCATTTAAAGCAATCCAATCGGCAGTATCTAAATAGCCATTCGTAAATCCCCATGCAATATTATTGTTTGTGCCCACTACAATCGCTGGTGCTCCGGGTAGCGACACGCCAGTTACCTGGGTAGGCGCTCCATTTTGCATGTAATTTAGCTGTGTTCTGTACCAAATAACCGGTACTGCCATCGATAAATGCATATCATCCGACAGCATACCAGCGCCTGTTTTAGTCAACACTCCGGTAACCGCCCAGTTATTACTGCCGCGTTCTTGGTTTGCTTCAATACTTTTAACTGCGTGTTGTGTTTGAGTTGGTAAAGTAGGTATGTCGGCGCTATAAGGCGCTAATTTAGTGCCATCAAGTGCGGCTTGGTATTTACTCGGCTGCGTTAAAAAATCAACCATTTGCTTTGTGTACGCTTGCTCGATTTGAATGAGTGCTTGGTCGCGCTCAAATGTGGCGCTTTGTAAATCAAGGTACATGCTAAATATCACAAGTAGGCTGTCTTCACTTTGCCATGGCTTTTGCGTTGCACCGGTTAGTAAATATTCAAAGCTTGAATACCCTACTTGCGCTAAGCCTTCGTTTACACCTTGCGCATAACTTTTAAGTAATTGCTTATCTGCCTCTGGCAGCGTTTGTAAAATAATTTGGCTGCGTTTACGCAATTGATGAAAACGCATTTTTTTATCAAGGCCCAGCGCTGCTTTACCAAATAATTCACTTAGCTCGCCTGCGGCATTACGTCTTAGTAAATCCATTTGAAAGAATCGGTCTTGCCCGTGCGCATAACCTAAACCATAGGCAGCGTCGTTTCGGCTGCTTGCATTTATAACTGCTTGGCCTAATACATCGCGCGAAATTTTTACAGGCTCTACTACCGCGTTACTACGCCCGTTTCCATCAAGGGCGGGTAAACTTAAACTAAGTACGCCATAAACAACGGCGGTACTCGCCAACCCTAAAATAACAGTCAATAACAGTAACCATTTGATTAATTTAAACATCGACCTTTCCTTTGATAATTTTCATCAAGCGTTGAGAGCATATAATAACCACAGTTTTATTAAATAATAATGTTCTTGCTCGCAAAGGGTGAAATAAACATCAAAATCCACGATAATGTCAGCTCCACACATCGTGCAGAACTAGTTGAGATCAATATGACTGAAAAAACATTTATCAAAGGTAAAGACCGCGACCTAGAATCGTCAATCTCTACCATGCAAAACAAGCTTAAAGCCCTAAACATTAATGTTGAAGAAGCGCTTTGGCTTAACCCTGTAGCTAACTGTTATTCGGTTCATATAAAAGACAGCGACTGCGGTGTTATGTTTACCAATGGTAAAGGCGCAACCGACAAAGCCTCCATTGCCTCAGCACTCGGTGAATACTTTGAGCGCTTAAGCTGTAACTACTTTTTTGCAGACTTTTATCTAGGTGAAGAGTTTGCCAATGGTGAGTTTACTCATTACCCAACTGAAAAATGGTTTGAAGTTGAAGGCGATGAAGTACCACAAGGTATTATGGATGAGAGCTTATGGGATTATTTTGACCCAGAGCGTGAGCTGAACGCATCACACCTTTTTGATTTTAACTCAGGCAATGATGATCGTGGCATTTGTACCCTGCCCTACACTCGCCAACGCGATAACCAAGATGTATACATTCCAGTAAACGTTATAGGTAACATTTTTGTATCTAACGGTATGAGCGCAGGCAACACGAAATTTGAAGCGCGCGTACAAGGTTTATCAGAAGTATTTGAACGCGCTATTAAAAACCGCATCATCGCCGAAGGTATTTGTTTACCAATCGTGCCTGAAGATGTTGTTAAGCAATATCCTAAAATTCACGAAGCGTGTGAAGAACTTCGCAGTCATGGTTTTCATCTGCGCATTGCCGATGCATCGCTTGGGGGTAAATACCCTGTAATGAGCGTAACGCTTATTAACCCAACAGATGGCTCTGTATTTGCTTCTTTTGGTGCTCACCCATCGTTTGAAGTTGCGCTTGAGCGTACCGTTACCGAGTTACTACAAGGTCGTCGTCTTGATCAACTAGATGTATTCCAACCTGCTACCTTTGATAACGACGAAGTAGCAACACCTGAAAACATTGAACTGCACTTTATTGATTCAAGCGGTTTGATTTCGCATGATTTCTTCCGTGCAAAAGCTGACTTTGAATTTGTACACTGGGACTTTAGCGGCACAACTGAGCAAGAATATAACTTCTGTACTGACCTAATTCACAGCATGGATCACGATATCTACATCATGGATTACACGCACCTAAACGTATACGCATGTCGTATTTTAGTACCTGGCATGTCAGACATTTACCCTGTTGATGAGCTTATTTGGCGCAACAACAACGAAGGCGCTAAATTCCGTGAAACATTCCTATCGCTTGATCAGTACGATGCAGAGCAATGGATGGAAATTTACGACAGCCTTGAAGAAGCAGGCCACAGCGATATTATCCGCGCCGCAGAATTTATTGGCTTAGCAACTGATGCCGACACACCATGGCACACACTGCGTATTGGTGAACTTAAAGCGCACCTATGTTTAGCCGCAGGCAGCGAAGAAGCCATTGATTGGGTTGACTGGATACTTCATACAGGCCAAGTAAACGAAGAGGCAATGCGCCACTTCCGCTGCTTAAAAGCAGTTCTTGAAATAAAATACGATGACGAGCGCGAATACGCAGATTACCAAGATGCACTAGGCTTAATGTTTGGCGCTAATAACGTAACGCTTGCTATTGAAATTGCCGAAGGTGAAAAGCAGTTTAACGGTTTAACTTTCCCTGGCTTATCGCTTAAAGGCTTTAAAAAGCATGCGGCATTACTTGATGGTTACCGCAAGTTACACGTAGCAAAGCAAAATCATTGGGCACGTGAAGTTAGCGATAGCTAAACTACTAATTATAAAAATAAAATGGCGCATATTGATCGGCGCCATTTTCATTTGTGTAATAAATTAGCTATAGTTGAATTGCCTAAATTAACACCACGATGTAGCTAATGTCGCCACCGACTAACAGTAATACAAATGTCCATAACTTTAAGCTTGCCTTTTGGTTATCGCTGACGCTAACAATCTTAGTCGGTGTTGTACTTGATAATATTAACTATAACCGTGTTAAAGATGCCTACCGCCTACAAATCCTGTCAGAAGTCAGTACCTATCGCGCTCAACTCGAGTCCACTTTAGTTTCTAATATTCAATTAGTACGTGGTTTAGCCGTTGCAGTTGCCGCAGAGCCTAATTTAAAACAAGAACGCTTTGAACAAATTGCCGCTCCTTTGTTCGATACATCAAATGAACTACGTAATATTGGCGGCGCACCCAATATGATTATCCAGATGACTTACCCTTTAAAAGGAAACGAAAAAGCAATCGGCCTTAATTTTTTAGCTAATAAAAATCAACGTGCAGATGCGATTAGAGCACGCGATACGAACACGATCATTATGGCGGGGCCATTAACATTAGTACAAGGCGGCGAAGCATTAATAGCCAGAGTACCTGTGTATACGCCACCTAATCATGAGTTTTGGGGCTTGTTATCAGTGGTACTCGATATTAGCAAAGTTTATGGCAACTCAGGGATTTATGAACTTGAAAAAGAGTACTTAGTTGCAATACAAGGACGCAATGGCTTAGGTAAAAAAGGGGAGTTTTTTTATGGCGATCCACGCATTGTTGAACAAACCCCCCTCGAATTTGCTTTAAACTTTCAAGGCGGGAGTTGGCATTTATATGTTGCACCAAAAGCCGGTTGGAGCCCTCCAAGCTCAGCTATATGGCCTTTACGCTTGGCCGTGATGATTATTTGTGGGTTATTAATTTTGGCATTTATGTTCTTTTTAAAAATGCTTAATCGCCAACAACAAAATGAAAAAATGCTCGAAACAATGAGCGACCTAGCTCAAATAGGTGCATGGTCATTTAACTTAGAGACTAAACAAGTGTATTGGTCCGATATGACCAAAAAATTATTCAAATATCCTCTGCAAACCCAACCTGAATGGCCCAAAGATTTAAGTTACTTTAAAAAAGGCCTAAGCAGAGAAACAATCAAACATTTAATTGAACGTGCCATAAAGCATGGTGAAAGCTACGAAGTTGAGCTAGAAGTCATAACTGCTGAAGGCGAATCTGTTTGGGTGCTTGTAAATGGCGAAGCTGAGCGAAAAAATGGCCGTAGTACGCGTATTTTTGGCTCATTACAAAATATCGACATCCGTAAAAAAATTGAATTAGAAAATAGCAAAACCGCGCTGCACAATGAAATTTTAGCCTCTCTTACCGTTAATAAATTAATCTTAAATGGGCAACTAAGCCAATCAAAAGACATTATTACCCAATCAATCTGCCAAGCATTCGATATTAAACGCGCGAGTATTTGGTTTTTTAATGACGATAAAACTCAACTAAGTCCTTTTGCCATACACAGTACACATGCACCGAGTGATAACATTGACCCTATTTGGCTCAGAAAAAACATTCCCGATTTTTTTAACGCAATAGATCACCTTGCGGTATTTAATGCCCCTAACGTCTTGGAGCACCCAACACTTGCACCAATCAAAAATCACTATTTAATACCATTAGAAATTAAATCAATGTTGTGTGTGATTATTCCCGCAGGCAGTGGGGCAATCGGGGTGGTTTGTGCAGAGCAATGCCAATTAAGACGCTATTGGTCTAAAAACGAAGAAAGCTTTTTAATTGCTGTTGCTGCCTTAATTGGCAGCTTACATTCAAGCCAACAACGAATAGAGACAGAGCAAAAACTAGTAACAGCCAAAGAGGCTGCAGAGCAAGCCGTTGCTGCAAAAAGTGAATTTTTAGCCAGTATGAGTCACGAAATTCGCACCCCAATGAATGGCGTTTTAGGCATGCTTAACATCATAAAACAAAGTCAATTAGACCAGCAACAAGAGCACCATATTGAGCTTGCGCAATCATCTGCTCAATCATTACTGAATATAATTAATGATATTTTAGATTTTTCAAAAATTGAAGCTGGTAAACTAAACATTGAAAATGTGCAATTTAATCTCCCGAGATTGTTAGGAGAAGTGGTTGAATCATTTGCTTTAAAAGCTGAACAAAACAATACCAAACTTATTTTAGATGCGACGCAAATTACTGTCAGTGAAATAATTAGTGATCCAAATAGATTACGCCAAATTCTAAATAACTTGATTGGTAATGCGGTAAAGTTCACTTTAAATGGCGAAGTAATAATAACCGCAAGAGTTGAGGAAGCAACAAATGGTTCATTCTTACAATGCTCAGTAATCGATACTGGCATTGGCATTGACTCTAAAAAACAAAGTTCATTATTTGAATCATTTACACAAGCAGACGCATCGACTACGCGTCAGTTTGGTGGCACAGGGTTAGGCCTTGCGATAGTTAAACAGCTTTGTGATCTTATGGGTGGCGAAGTGAGAGTAACCAGCGTTAAAGGCCAAGGCAGTACATTTTCTTTCACGATAGAGATACAACCTAGATTGAGTAAAGAGCAAGACTTACCAAGTCATTTAATTAAAAACAAACATATTTTAATTATTGATGAGTGCTACTTAAATGCTAATACAGCAAATAAACAGCTCATTATCTGGGGAGCAAACGTTGAATGCATAAATGATTACCAGCAAGTTTTTGATTATTTACACACGGTAATAAATGGTCCTGAAGCAATTTTAATTGATTATTACTTTTTTGAAAAAGCGCCTCAATCACATATAGCCTCACTTAAAAAATTTATAACGATGCAAAGTTGTAAACTAATTATTATGGCGCCAATGAGCTATTCCCAAGAAGATTCAAAGTTAGAAATGGATTTTGATTGCATGATTTTCAAACCGCTTACCCCTTCTGACTTGTTTGATTCACTCACCAACGATAAATATATTGAGCAACAACAACATCAAGCACAATTAGAGAACAAATTAACGAAAGCACTAATGCCTGATTCATCAGCACCACAACTATTATTAGTGGAGGATAATAAAATAAACCAAGTCGTTGCCTCTGCTTTATTAAAGCAGATGGGAGTAATTTTTGATATTGCCGAAAATGGGGTTGAGGCAATAAAAAAACTGACGACAAAGCAAGGCGAACCTTATAAGCTCATTTTAATGGATTGCCAAATGCCAGAAATGGATGGCTATCAAGCAACACACGCAATTAGAAAAGGCGATGCTGGCAATCATAATAAAAAGATTACGATAATAGCCTTAACCGCAAATGCGATGCAGGGTGATAAAGAAAAATGCTTAACTGCGGGAATGGATGACTATTTAAGTAAACCGCTAGATTTAGCCGATCTAAAACCCAAACTTCAGCAATGGCTTGGTACTCAATAAAAGTGTAAGCTAATAAAATGTGCCCACTCATTTAAGATTATTTATGCAGTTATCAGCAAATAAACAACGTATTATTGGTTGTTTATTAGAAAAACAAAGTACAACACCAGAGCATTATCCACTGTCTTTAAATGGGCTAACGAATGCGTGTAATCAAAAATCTAATCGCGATCCTGTTTTAAATCTTACAGAAAATGATGTACAAAATGCACTCGACGAACTAATTGAAACACGCTTGGTCACAATAGATGAAGGGCTTTCTGGTCGCGTAAATAAATACGATCACCGCTTTTGTAATACCGAGTTTAGTAATCTGCAATTTTCTGTGCAGCAGCGTGCGATAATTTGTTTATTACTTTTACGTGGTGCACAGACCCCTGGGGAATTAAGAACCCGCAGTAATAGGCTCGCCGATTTTAGTAACGTAAACGAAGTAGAAAACGCGTTAAATGAACTTATAAAAAATGATTACGTAAATAAACTAGACCGTGAGCCTGGTAAACGTGATAGTCGTTACGTACATTTATTTGGTGATCAAGCATCGAACTTAACAACTAATGAGACAATACGAAAAGTTGATTCGCTTAAAAATAATGAATTAGACGAGCTACTTGCAGAAATAGACGAATTAAAAGCAGAGCTTCGCCAAATAAAAGATCATTTAGGGCTTTAACTAAAATACGCTAAATCACATAATAAATTTATTGCGTATAAACTGATTTAACAATAAGGAGCTGGCAATGCGCGCCGAAATTATGGCTGAAATGAAGGTTCAGCCAACGATTGATGTAAATGCTGAAATAACTCGTCGAGTTGGTTTTATTAAAACACGTTTAGTAGCAGCTTACTCACGATCGTTAGTACTTGGGATTAGCGGCGGTGTTGACTCATCAACCTGTGGCCGTTTATGCCAATTAGCCGTAAACGAACTGAATAAAGAACAAAACACTAACAAGTACCAATTTATAGCAGTACGCCTACCTTATGGCGTACAAGCCGATGAAGACGAAGCGCAAATGGCGGTTGATTTTATTCAACCAAGCAAACGTATGACGGTAAATGTTCAGCCAGCAGCCGATGCACTTCATGAGCAAGCTATAGCGGCTGTAATTGGCTGTGGTGAAACACTACCCGATCAAGCGCAAATCGACTTTATTAAAGGCAATGTTAAAGCACGCCAACGTATGGTTGCTCAGTACGAAATTGCAGGTTTTTGCCAAGGCTTAGTCGTAGGTACTGATCACAGTGCTGAAAATATTACTGGTTTTTATACAAAATTTGGCGACGGTGCATGCGATTTAGCACCGCTTTTTGGTTTATCTAAACGTCAGGTGCGTGCACTTGCAACAGCATTGGGTGCACCTGATTTGTTGGTTAATAAGGCCCCAACTGCTGATTTAGAAAGTGATCGCCCTGGACTTACAGATGAAGAGGCTCTTGGTTTAAGCTATGAGCAAATTGATGACTTTTTAGAAGGTAAATCAATATCTGAAGATGTTGAAGAAAAGCTTGTTAGTATCTATCAGCGAACGCAACATAAACGTCAACCGATTCCGACAATTTACGATTAATGTCCAACTAATAAAATAAAGCAATTAGCGCTCGGTGCGATTAATTGCTTTTTTGATCGACAGATCAAGAGACTGCGTATATTTTATTAAATTAACACGCTAATATTTATTAATTACCCGCCAAAGAGAACACTGCATTATATGACATCGCCCATTTTAATTACCGGCGCAGGCCAACGTATTGGTTTAGCGCTAGCTCAACATTATATAGCCCAAGGACAAGACGTTATAATTACATACCGTACTCGCCATGATGCGGTTGATAAACTCGAGCAGCAAGGTGTGGTGTGTATTTATGCTGACTTTAGTACCGATGCAGGAATTAATACATTTATAGAGACGCTTAATACATGCACGCGGTCATTACGCGCAATTGTGCATAATGCATCAAGCTGGGATTGTGAGGCGAATAATCCTGACTACGCCGCACTGTTTGACAACATGATGCGTATACACGCTAAAACACCGTATTTAATCAATATGATGTGCGCAGAGCTTCTTTTAGCGCACCAAAAGGTAACGGGGACTCCGGCCGATATCATTCACCTTACTGACTACGTAGTTGAAACAGGCAGCCCTAAGCATTTAGCTTACGCGGCAAGTAAAGCAGCCCTTGAAAACCTAACTAAATCGTTCAGCGCTAAATATGCGCCAAATATAAAAGTAAACTCGGTGGCTCCCTCACTCATTATTTTTAATGAGCATGACGATGAGCAATACCGTGTAAAAACCCTAAAAAAATCATTAATGGGCATTGAACCAGGATGCCAAGAAATTATCAATAGCATTGATTTACTGCTGCAAAGCCATTACATCACCGGGCGCTCTTTGCCTATTGATGGTGGTCGTCACTTAAAGTAAATAAGCTAAATAAAATGAGATATTTATGCATAATGAATTAAAAGAAAGTTACCAAAAAATAATCACCGCAGTAGGCGAAAACGCTAACCGCGAAGGTTTACTTGATACGCCAAAGCGCGCAGCAAAAGCAATGGAGTATTTAACCCAAGGATATCGCCAAACGCTTGATGAGATAACCAATAAAGCGGTGTTTACGTCTGATGCTGACGATATGGTTTTAGTGCAAGATATAGAGCTGTACTCTATGTGTGAGCATCATTTGCTGCCTTTTATTGGCCGCTGCCATATTGCTTACATCCCAAACGGTAAAGTGTTAGGTTTATCTAAATTTGCCCGTATTGTTGATATGTTTTCACGCCGTTTTCAAATTCAAGAACAACTAACGCATCAAATCGCTAAAGCAGTTGAAGAAGTTACTGGCGCTAAAGGTGTCGGTGTTATTGTTGAAGCAAAGCACATGTGTATGATGATGCGTGGTGTAGAAAAACAAAATTCAAGTATGCGAACGTCAGTAATGCTAGGTAACTTTAGAAGTGATCCTAAAACGCGTAACGAATTTTTGCAGCTTATAAAGGGTTAACCTATGGCTAATGCAATTATTAACGTTACTAATTTACGCCTACGTACTTTTATCGGCTTTAATCAAGAAGAACGTGAAAAAAAGCAAGACGTAGTGATAAACTTAGAGATCCACTACCCTGCAGATGATGCCTGTAAAAACGACGAAGTAGAGCAAGCACTTAATTATAAAGTGATCACAAAAGAAGTAATTAGTTTAGTAGAGCAAGGACACTTTTTATTGCTGGAAAAATTAGTTGCCGAAATTCTTGCTGTTTGCCATACCCACCCAAGTGTTCATTACGCAAAAGCCCGTGTTGATAAACCACATGCATTGCGTTTTGCTGATTCAGTATCGCTTACGCTTGATTGGGCGAAGTAACTTTTGTATCTAAATGAGTTTTTCGAATCCAACGGCAAGGGCGATAACCGCTAAATAGCGCGCGCCTTTGCCTAGTGTTACTAATAATAAAAAAAGACTAAATCGTACTTTAAATATGCCTCCGATCACCGTTAGCGGATCTCCTACAATCGGTAACCAAGCAAATAATAAACTATAGACACCGTATTTATTAAATTGCTTTTGTGCGCTTTCAAGGCCACTTTCAGACACCGGAAACCACTTTTTATCTTTAAATCGCAGTACCTGCGTACCCAACCAATAATTAACGCAACTCCCGAGTACATTGCCAAATGTTGCTACGCACCACATAAGCCATAAATTAACTTCACCTTGAGTAACCATCCCCACCATGATCACCTCAGAAGAGCTGGGCAGCAGTGTGGCAGATATAAATGCGCTAATAAATAACGTGAGATACAACATAATGCCCTTCTGGCTAAACGTAAAAACCCAGCCTATAGCTGGGTTTATAATACCAATTTTATTAAAAACATGATCATTCTAGCGTATTAAATAACTCACTAACTACGTTAAAAATTATTTATATAGAACAACTATGTATCATAATTTTAGCCTTGTTATTGAGCTATTTTCTTATCGCTATAATAGATCACTAATTTAATGCAATTGGTATAAAAATAAACTGTATGTTTATTTTATCAAATTTAAACTAAACGGATAGTTAAACTCTTTACCTTCGTTGGCTTTAATACTTGCCATTACAACCATTACAAACCCAAAAATTGCCACTAAAGGTAGTAATATTAAACCTATCACCGCAAATATTAGTACAAAACAAACAAGGTAGGCAATTGCCATAGTTATCTGAAAGTTAAGTGCTTTTTTGCCATGTACGTCAACAATAGGCATTTCATCTTTTTTAATTAACCAAACAATTAATGGCCCAATTATTGAGCCAAACGGCACAATAAACCCTGCTAATGCACTTAAATGACATAGCATAGCCCATGTACGGTCATCTTTATTAACTGGTTTAACCTCTTGATTTTCTTCCACAACACGCTCCTTTTTATTTTATGTATGTTGCCTCTTAACTAAACAAATGTCTACTAATCAACCAACGTATTTACCTTTAAAAATCACAGCGTGAAGTCTTGTGATAAAAAAGTGATAAGTTTGTGAGAGTTTCTTGAGACGGTTATTCAATACTTAGCTCGAATCATCACTTACAGGAAATAATAATGAAAGCTTCAACATTAACAATTGCAACTCTTTTAGCGGCAGCTAGCCAATCGACTATGGCCGCAGAGTTAGACTTAAAAGTCACGAACTTAACCCAAGGTATACACTTTACACCCGTACTTATAACCGCTCACGATAGTGAAGATAAGCTTTTTGAAGTTGCAACAGAGGCCTCTACCGCATTGCAAACTATGGCAGAAGGCGGAAACATAGCTCAATTAGTTGCACAAGCAACAGCTGCGGGAAGCGATATGGCAGCAAATCCAGCTGAAGGCCTACTTGCCCCAACCGCGTCAGCAATGACAACACTTACTACAGCTGATGGTAATGAGTATTTATCTTTAGCTGCAATGATGCTGCCAACTAATGATGGCTTCGTTGGCCTAGATAGCTGGAAAATACCAACTGAAGCTGGCACATATACTGTTTATTTAAACGCATATGACGCAGGCACAGAACAAAATAATGAACTTGTAGTAGATGGCTCTGACGCACCTGGCACGCCTGGTATTCCGGCAGCACCAGGTGGCAATGCAGGCACTGGTGGCGCGGGTTTAACAAGTACTGATAGCAATATTAACATTCATATTCACCCTGGTAATTTGGGAGATGACGATCTAGCTGCTGGCAAGAGTGATTTAAGTAACACCGTGCATAGATGGTTAAACCCTGTAGCAAAACTAACCGTTACGGTTAAGTAGGAGCGCTATTATGTCATCTTTTCGAAATATCAAAAAAAGCGCCGTAGTACTCGCGTTTGTATCGACTCTTTCAGCGTGTGGTGATAACGATAACAATACGCCTGAACAAGTCGTTACACCAACGCCAACTCCGACTCCTGTTAGCTATACATTTAGTGTTACCGTAAGTAACTTAACTGCTGGTCAGCCTTTCTCGCCCATTGCTGTAGTTGCACATCATGACGGTACACTATGGCAAATTGGTAGTCCTGCATCAGTTGCACTAGAAACAATGGCTGAAGGTGGTGATAACAGCCAACTTCTAGCATTTGAAAAAGGTATTGCCAATGCATCAAGCGAAGGCCCTGTTGGGCCTGGCGCAAACACGACAGTCACAATCACTACCGACACAGTAGAAGTACTCAAATTATCGCTTGCCACAATGATGGTGAATACAAATGATGGGTTTACCGGTCTTAGTGCTATAGATGTATCTGCATTAGCTGTTGGTGATTCAATTATGCGCACCACGGTTGCTTATGATGCAGGTACAGAAGCAAATACAGAAGCAGCTGGTACATTACCGGGTCCTGTAGATAATGGCGAAGGCTTTAACGAAGCGCGCAATGATGTTGATTTTGTAGCAAGGCACCCTGGTGTAGTTACCAATGAAGACGGTCTATCAAGTTCAGTACTAAGCCCTGAACACAAGTTTGATAATCCATTGGCAAAAGTTGTCATTACCCGAACTCAGTAATCCATATTAACGGCATTTAAGCGTTAATTTACCAGCTTGTAATGGGGAAGTAAGGGAGCATGGATGCCCCCCTTTTTACGAGGATTAACTATGCGCCATGAAAAACTACTTATTGTGGAAGACGATAGAGAAATAGGAAAACTAATTACCACCCAGCTAACGTCATTGAACCTACATGTTGATCATGTTGTTAGTGCAGAGCTTGCTTTAAAAAAAATAGCCAAGCATCCCTACGGACTTATTTTACTCGACATAAACTTACCGCAAATGGATGGCTTAAGCTTGTGCCGAAAAATAAAAGAACATTACCCAACTACCTCCGTAATTTTACTTACCGCGCTTAGCAGTGATATGGATAGAGTTATTGGCCTTGAAATGGGCGCCGACGACTATATTTGCAAACCCTTTTTTGCCCGTGAATTACAAGCCAGAGTTAAAACTCAGCTACGCCACAGAGCGCAACTACTCGCTAGTCAAAATAATGATAACTTCCCTGTCGATAGTGAGCAAACACTAACTGTAGGTTCTCTGCATATTGAATTTAGCTCACACCAAGTGTATTTAGCCGAACAAGCACTTAATCTCACCGCCACGGAATTTGATTTACTGGTTTATTTTGCGCACCACCCAAATCATGTTTTTAGTCGTCAGCAATTACTCGATAAAGTATGGGGTTATCAGCACAGTGGTTACGAGCACACTGTAAATTCCCACATAAACCGCTTACGCGCCAAATTAGAAGCGCATCAACAAGCGCCGATTATAGAAACTGTTTGGGGTGTTGGTTACAAGCTAAACCCAAGCCAACTTAATTAAGATCTTTATTATGAAACTATCTTTGTATCAAAAATTAGCGGTCTCGTTAGTGGTGATTTTTTGCTTTATTTGCGCACTCGTTTACAGCTGGAGCAAACAGTTAGAACTTACCTCTAAACATCACGCTGAACAAAACCTGCATTTAGCGTTAGCTGAACATTTAGTGCAAGATAATCCACTAATAAAAGAAGGCGTGTACGATTATAAGGCGCTAGAAAACCTCTTTCATACTTTAATGTTATTAGGCCCTGCGTTTGAATTTTATTTTGTAGACGAGACCGGAAAGATTCTTACTTACTCGGCAAAGCCTGGCAAAGTTAAGCGTACTCATATAAATTTGGCTCCACTAAAAAAATTAATCCAAGACCCTAAAGCAGCGCCAATATATGGTGATAATCCACGTAATAAAGAACAACAAAAAATATTTTCCGCCGCGCCTGTTTTTAATAACGATAAATTACAAGGTTACTTATATGTAATTATTGGTGGCGAAGCTTACGATACCTCCTTAAGCACTATAAAAAACAATGACAAACTATGGCTCGCCGCATTATGGCTTGGATCTGCATTAATATTTTTACTCATTGCTATGCTAATCTTATTGCGCTTTTTTACCAATCCAATTCAGCGCTTAGCCCGTGATGTGAGTAATATTGAAGCAGCTAACTACAGCCTTACCGATACAAAGCTCAGTCACTTCTCAACGCAGAAAAGTAATGAAGTACACAGCTTAGGTCGCAGTATCCAAGCCATGCTTACCCGTATTAATGAGCAGTTTAAAGCACTAGAACAGGGCGATAAACAACGCAAAGAGCTATTAACTCATTTATCACACGACTTACGTACACCACTTGCATCACTGCAAGGATTTTTAGAAGTATTAAACCAATCAGGCGACCAATTAAGCCAAAAGGAGCAACAAGAGTACTTACACGTCTCGCTTAATAATTGTGGACAATTAAAGCTATTAATAGAGCAAATATTTGAACTTTCTCACTTAGAAAATGGTGAAATAAATATCAACAAAGAAACCTTTAATTTAGGCGAACTCATTTATGATTGTATTGCAAAATTTAGTTTAGCCGTTGATAAAAAAGGTATTAGTTTATCGGTAGAGCCCGCAATTTGTGATTTCCCGGTTATAGCAGACATAGCAAAACTAGAGCGTGTATTAAGTAATTTAATCGATAACGCTATTAGGCATACACCTCGTGGCGGCAGCATTGCAGTACATGTAAAACGCAGTGACGATAATCAGCTATTTGTGCATGTATCAGACACAGGCGTAGGCATAAAAGAAGATGAGCTGAATGCTATTTTTGACCCGCACTATCAGGCAAGTAACTCAAATAAAGAGGGGCGTCAGCAAGGTGGTTTAGGATTGGCTATTTGTAGAGGATTATTAAAATTAATGGATAGCGAAATTAACGTACAAAGTGAAATAGGTAAAGGCACTATGTTTAGCTTTAACCTGCCACAAAAAAAGGTGCTTCCTTAAAAAGCACCTTATTAAGTTAAATCTATTTAAATATAAAGATTAACTACTTTTTAATACCCGCTAAATCAAGCATAAATGCATAATTTAGCGCGGTATCTTCTAAGCGTTTGAAGCGACCCGATGCACCACCGTGCCCTGCTTCCATATCTATTTTAAACAGTAACTTATTATCATCCGTTTTATAGTCACGCAGCTTAGCAACCCATTTTGCAGGCTCAAAGTATTGCACTTGTGAATCGTGCAAGCCTGTCGTTACCAGCATATTAGGATACGCTTGTTTCGATACTTGGTCATATGGCGAGTAAGACAGCATGTAATCATAATATGCTTTTTCGTTCGGATTACCCCATTCACCATATTCATTGGTAGTAAGCGGAATGCTCGCATCAAGCATAGTTGTTACTACATCTACAAACGGCACAGCCGCAACCATGCCCTTATAAAGCTCAGGTGCTTGGTTTGCTACTGCGCCCATTAATAAGCCACCAGCACTACCACCTAACGCAAATATTTCATCTTTTGCGCCATACTTTTGAGAAACTAATGCTTTAGTTATGTCAACAAAGTCGTTAAACGTATTCTTTTTAGTTAGTAACTTACCATCTTCATACCAAGGACGGCCTAACATTTGTGAGCCGCGAACATGAGCAATAGCAAATAAAAAGCCACGGTCTAATAAGCTCAAGCGTGAACTAGAAAACGTTGGATCCATTGTTGCGCCATATGAACCATAACCATATTGCAACAGTGGATTTGTGCCATCTTTTTTAAACGCGTCTTTACGATAAACTAAACTTACTGGTACTTTAATGCCATCGCGTGCTGTTACAAAAATACGCTCTGAGGCATAGTTATCAGCATTAAAGTCACCCAATACAGCTTGTTGTTTAAGTAATGTTTTATCGCCTGTAGCTAAGTTCACATCGTACGATGAAGCCGGCGTCGTCATGCTTGTGTAGTAAACACGTAACGTATCGCTATCTAAATCGTTATTACCATAAGCGCCAATAGTATAAGCACTGTCATTAAAGCTTAATGGGAGCTCTTTGCCTGTTTTTAAATTACGCGCAATCAATTTTGACTGACCCATTTCACGCTCTTGGTAAACTAAGTAGTCATTAAATAAATCAATGCCTTCGAGTTTGATATCATCGCGCGCTGGGATCACACTTTGCCAGTTAGCTTTGTCGCCTGCTTTATTAATATCGACTTTCATCAACTGAAAGTTAACGGCATTTAAATTAGTGACAATATAATAAGCGTTTCCTAATTTCGATATTTCATATTCAAGGCCCGCTTCGCGCTCAATTAAATGCTTAGGCATTGCTTTTGTATCATTCGCACTCAATACCGATACACCAGATGCGTCAGTACTGCTGTGCCAAATATAAATCTCTGAGCCATCTTTACTTTTGCTAATACCCATGTAGTAACTGGTATCTGTCTCTTCGTAGATTAGCTCGTCATCCGCTTGCGGTGTGCCTAACGTATGACGATAGACTTGGTAGCCTAGCAAAGTTTGTAAGTCTTTTTTAATATAGTAAATCGTTTTATTATCGTTTGCCCACACAACGCCACCATTGGTGCCCTCAAGTGTGTCTTCAAGTAATTTACCGGTTGTTAAATCTTTTATTTTTACACTATAAACACGGCGACTAACAGTGTCTTCTCCATACGCCATTAAATTGCCATTAGGACTTACATCTAGCCCACTCACAGCATAATAGTCGTGATCTTTAGCCAATTTGTTTACATCTAAAATCACCTGTTGATCAGTGCCAGCAAAATCACTACTACGCAAGTAAGTCGCATACTCGTTATCACCACGGGTTTGCGATGAGTAAAAATAATCACCGTTTTTAACTGGTACCGAGTCGTCATCTTTTTGGATTCGACCTTTTAGCTCTTCAAATAATGTCGTTTGTAACGTCTTGGTATGTCCAAGCATCGCCTCTGTATACGTATTCTCAGCCTCTAAATAGTTAATGACATCTGGCGCTTTACGTTCGTCATCTCGCAGCCAGTAATAATCATCTATCCGTGTATCACCATGAATTGTCATTTCATGTGGTACTTTTTTAGCAATAGGCGCAACAACTTGAGCTACCTGGATTGCTTTAACGTGTGTATTATTTTTTTGAATATCTTCAGGGGCTTGATTACAACCACTTAAAATAGCAAGCGATAGTGCAGCAAGTGCAAAAGGAGTGCGCTTCATCAGTTAAAGTCCTTGTTATATTTATTTTTTATTAAGTAATTAAATATACCTAAAATTAGACTTTGTAGTTACTAAGTTTGTGAAGCAATGTAAAAAGGGAGCCGAAGCTCCCTTTATATAACTATCAGATTATAAAATTACTTTTGCTTACGACGACGCGTAAATGCAAAAGGTGCAACTAATAGTGTTAACCAAGCTAAAGAGCCTGAACTTTTCTTTTTCGTAGGCTCTACTACCACTGGAGGCACTACCTTAGTAATACTCACAGTAGCCATAGCAGGTTCTGAGGTATTGCCTCGAACATCAATTGCAACCACTTGAATTTCAGCTGATGAATCACCTGATAATAAATCCGAATTTGTTACAACGATTTGCCCTTCAGCATTTACACCAAGTCCTTGATGCGTATTAGACTGTACATAATACTCTGAAATTTCTAAATCAAGATCAGACTCTGTAACTGTTAACGCACCTACAACCGTTCCGTTAGCTGCATCTTCAACAACCGTAAATTCACCACCAACTAAGGCTGGTGCTACAACTGCTGGTAGCTCTAAATCAGAGCTAGCCATTAGTTTAACAATTCCTAAACCTGATGTTTGAGATAATACAAATGGGCTGCTCGCTTCAACAATCGCTTTTTCACCTGGCTTGATTGATGTAACCGCCTCGCCTGTTGCTAAAGATTTTAAAGCTACGCTAGGAGTCGCACCAAAAATAGTTGAACCTTCAGCACTATCTGTCTCAGAGAAAACACCAGTTTGGTAAGCAGCGTAACCAACTGAAACCTTCAAGTTCATTTGCTTACCAACTAACGACGAGTCAGCATTAAATAGGTTTGTACATGCAGAAAATGTAACCGTATTTTCACCCGCTGAGTGATACATAGGAGTAACCCATGCTAGAGAGTCAGTTCCAGCACCATCTGTAGTTCCAATGACTGTACGACTACGTCCTGGGAATGCTGTACTGCGACCACGGTCATTATAGTTTTGCATTACTTGGTCGTATACACCGTCGTTATCAGTATCAATTTCAAGTCTGTAACCGGCTTGGAACACATGTGTTAACGGATCACGTAATTGAATTGACGATGTAGCAAAAAGACCTGAATCACAAGAGCTATCTGCAAACACAGAGAAAGTAGTTGCTAGAATATTAAATTCCGCTTCTTCAAACGTTTTTTCAACACCCATAACTGCAATGTTTTCAGCAAATGGCTTTATTTCTGTTTGTCCACTGTTCTCTACTACAAGCGACATTTCATTTTTAACAATTTGAGATGACACATTCAATGCCGTTGCTGCTTTTGGCATTGCATGGTACACAATGTGTAAATCATGATCTGTATCTGTGCTTGCATCATTAAATACTAGCGCGCCATCAAACTCAATTGAAGTAAGCGCTGCACTTCTAGCTGCAATATCTTCAGCACTGAAAGGATTTTCTAGTTCCCATGCCGGAAGCTTGGTTGGATCTACCGTCAGCACAACATCAAAACTAGTTGTTTGGCCAGCAGGGATTGTTACAGATGCAGGGAAGTCCCAACTAATTGCCGCTGTGTCTTCATCATTTTGGTAACGCGCTTCGGTGCGAAGAGCATACGTTTTAGAATCTGATGAAAAGTTTTTAACCGTTACATTTTTTGTAAACGATTTTGTTTCAGTCATACTCATAAGACCAAACGAAAGAGCGGCTTGTTTAGTATTAAATTCAGTATTGTTAACCCATGCCGCAACAGGCAAGTTCACCGCTTTAGTTACATCAACTAAGCCAGCACCAATCATACTAATAGGTGCAAGTTCTGAATCAGGGTTAGTCGCTAGTGGCTTGTTTGTCACATCAAGGTTAGCCGCATTCATTATTGTAGCTTTAATTTCAAATGCATTACGCTCAGGGTGTGCTTCACGAATCATTGCCACAGCACCTGCGGTTATTGGACCCGAGAAAGAAGTACCTGATACAGGATTGTTTTCTGTTTGCGTACCTGTTGCAGCAACACTGATACTTGTACCTGGAGCAGTAATTTCTGGTTTTAACAAACCATCCATCGAAGGACCACGAGAAGAGAATGTTGCTACGGCTCCCGAAGTCGTTTTAACTTTTACATCAATGTCAAATGTTGCTTTATTACCGGCAGTTAATTGCGCTTTTAAAGCAGCACCTGCAGCAAAAGTAATACCTACATTTTTGATAGTAACAGCTGCATCACCGCCACCCATAGACGCTGGAGTATTATCATCAACGTTGTTTGCAATCATTACGAATTCTGCACCACGTTTTTGTGCGTTTAGTACTTTTTTAGTGAAATTACAGCTACCTCGGTCAATTAATACTGCTTTACCTGTAAAATCAACATCAGCTGCAAAATCAATACAACCATCTTGATTCGTATCTGGGTAAACTAGGTCAATGTCAGCGCCTGAAATAGCGTAGTCAGCCTGCAAACCAAATCCTGAGCCTTGGATATTACCTTCAACACCCGCGACAGTACCAGTAGCTACACTAACTTGAACTGTAGGGTGTGTCATCGCGCCTACAGATAGTGCATTCGGTGTTGTACTTGGACCACCAATACGAAATGGGTTGTCACCATCATTACCTGCAGAGATAACCATATTTACACCTAAATCAACAGCTCGTTGAATTAGGTACTGCGTGCCACCACCTGTGTATGTATCACCAAACTCGCCACCTAATGACATGTTCATAACATCTACACGATCAGAAATATTGCCATCGCCATTAGGATCCATAGCAGCTTCTAATGCTGCTGCTTGTGCTGCACTAGGACAGCCACCGCCACATACTGAATAAACATAAAGCTCAACATCTGGTGCTATACCATTTACTGAGTTTGATGATGACGTACCATGATCTGTTGGCTCATCTACATCAGGAATAACAACAGCAGGATCATGCTCGATTGGATCAGCATCGTTACGAATAAAGTCATAACCGCCTTGTACTATACCTTGTGGCCAAGTAACAGTCGCTGGATCTGCTTGAGCTTCGTTATAGGCTTCAACTGTGCCTGGACCACCAAATGCTTTGTGGGTGTAATCAATACCAGTATCAAGTACTGCGACACGTTGGCCTTTACCACTTGCAACACCATCGACTATAAGCGGCTTTGCATTAATATATTCTGAAGTAGCAGCCACATGTAAATCGTAATCAAACATTGGTAGCACTTTAGCTACTCGAGAATCTTTCGCTATTTTAGCTAAGGCTTCTGGCGTTGCTTGAACAATAAGTGTCGGCGCTAATATTTTTGTTTTACCAATTACTTTTGCATCAAAGTCTAAACTATTTAACTCTATAGTCATCGTATCTTGAAGCTGTTCAATATTTGCTGTAATTTCACGATGACTTGACTGTTGGTAAGTTCCTGCTACTTGTGCATCTACAGCCGTAGTTGCACGAAGTACTATCATGTATGCAGAAGGCTCTTTTTTGGCTGAAGCCAAATCTTTTATTTGTTCAGCTGGCTGAGATGCAATTGTTGCATTTGGCAATGTTGCAGCACTTGCAAGTGTTACCATAAAAGCACTTGATACAGCAGTCGCTATAGCCGTTCTTTTTATTATATTCTTAGACATTATTTTCCCTCAGATACGTTATGTATTATTGTGTTTAATAATACATTAAATTGTATGTCGAATATAAATCTTTAACTGCAAACAAATCAACACCGTCATTACAAAAAAATTACAAAGAGCGAGCGATAGCAACAAAAAAAACATAACAAGCTGATTTTAAATAAGTTAATAAAAAACAAACTTTGTGAATCATTGTAAACGAAACTAACTTTTTTTGAGTATTATATGAATAATGAAGTAATAAACATTTTAACTATGGCTAAAGTTATTCAAACAGCCGTGGCGCCTGTCTTTTTAATAACAGGGATAGCGGCAACTTTAGGGGTTTTGTCTAATCGTTTAGCACGCATTACAGATAGAGCTCGACAGTTGGAGCGAAAGTTAAAAGTCAGCACAGATGAAGAGTTTAATATATCGCTAGCCACCGAGCTACGCGCATTGCTAAAGCGCTCTCGTTTTATACATATCGCTTTTAGTTTAAGTGTATTAAGCGCTTTACTTGTATGCGCTGTGGTGATGCTATTATTTTTATCCCATATCCAATCTATAAACTTAGGCGTTACAATTGCTTGCTGTTTTGTAGCCGCTATGGCATTGCTTATATGTGCTTTTATATCGTTACTTGGTGAAGTTTTTCTAGCAACACGTAGTATGCGCAGAGGTATGATATTCGCTGATATCGATATAAACGACTAAAACAAAACAACTATAGTAAATTTTTGTTATTGGGCAATATCGTTTAATTTATTGAGTAATACAGGTAAGTAAGTACTAGGTATAGCACTTTGCATAAAATGTATTACTCATCTTTTAGTAAAACATTAGTTATGCTTGGTACTTAATCCGGAAATTGGATAGTAAATAGCACTATTTTTCAATATGTAATGATCATTTAAACATTGAATAAAGTCGATTAAAAAATTAGTTTCTCATTAAGCTGTCGCATTTACTTGAATAAAAATAACGTTACATACAAGATATTGCACTAATTATGATTTTCAACAGGGGCAAACATGAAATTTAAAAAAATATTAACAACTGTCGCACTCACAATGTGTGCATTTAGTGCATCAGCAAATACAGCATTCAAAGAACCAAGCGATGCCATTGAATACCGCCAAGCCGCATTTTCTATGATTTCGGTTCAAATTAGCGACATGGGTGCAATGTTAAAAGGAAAGATTCCTTTTGATGCAGAGCAATTTAAAAAGCGTGCAAATAATGCAGCTGCATTATCAAAAATGCCATGGGAAGCTTTTTACAAAGGTACCGATAAAGGCGAAACATCTGCACTAGGTGCAGTTTGGTCTGAAAACGATACATTTATGAAAAAAGCAACTGCGTTTCAACAGTATGCCGATGAGCTAGCTGTAGCAGCACAATCTGGCGATAAAGCCATTATTGGTAAAGCATTTGGCGCATGGGCAAAAGGCTGTAAAGATTGCCATAAGCAATTTAAAGACTAATTACTTTGCTTACTAAAACGGCACTAACTTTGTGCCGTTTTTACAAAGGCGCATTGAAATTTAGGTCCAAATTAATAAACGCAACCTAGGGCCTGTTGACCTTTCAGGATTAAAACTTGTTCAATCTAGGGGGGATTTAATCGCGGCGCGAGGTTTGTAACCTAGTGGGCTAAGTAAAAACCGAGCAACAAAGAGTAAATTGCCCCTAGAAAGAACCCAAAGGGCAGCGCATGTTTGGCATTTATGCTGCGTTATCGCCTATTTATGGGGAATAACCACACTACATAGGCTCTGCCTTGCCTAAATACCAAACAGACTGCTGCAAATTCAACCTCGAAAGATAAACAGGCCCTAGCTAAATAAATAATTAATAGGCTCCTTTCCCCATGTCATCATTAAGATAAACAGCAATATAAAAAATATACCCCATGCTAACCAAGGTGATTTAGTCACAATAGTGTGTGGTTCATCTTCTTTTAAATTTTTTGAACCTGTGATCATCGCTTTTACTAACGGCTTACCTTTTATTCGATAAAAAATAATCGCTAAAACGTGTAAACCAATTGCATAAAGTAATATGTCAAAATTAAGGTGATGCAGCCAGTTTGCAAAATCAACCGTATCACTCGACACGTATTCTACAAGTGGCCCATCCGTTAAAATACCATCGCTGCTCATTAATCCAGTAACAAGCTGTGTTATTATCAGCGCAAAAAACACAAGCACCATATAACTGCCTGGCGCAGAATGCCCTATTGTATTTTTAGAGCTTTTAAAGCTATTAAAAACAGCTCTTGGAGAATGTATAAGAGCACTTAGTTTAGCTGTTTTACTACCAATAATCCCCCATATTAAACGTGTTGCAATTAGTGCTAATGTAAAAAAACCAGCTATAAAGTGAAGTTCAATCATGCCCTCTTCAATACTAAAATAAAGCACTGCAATGCTTACAACCAAAAACCAATGAAAGCATCTAATAAATCCATCCCATATTTTTAACGTCGCCATTGTGCCTACCCTCATAAAAACAGTATTATCTAATTCGTTAACTACTTTAACATCATAATATTAAGGTACCCTTATGAGCCATTCTACAAGCCACGAGAGTAAATGCCATGCAACCAGTTAAAAAAGCTATTTTAAAAGGTTTTTTAGATATGCTGCCACTGTGTTTAGCGGTGATCCCTTGGGGTATCCTATGTGGCTCGCTAGCAATACAAAATGGTTTTACAGCACTCGAAACACAAGCTATGTCACTGTTAGTTTTTGCAGGCTCAGCCCAACTTGTTGCCATTGAATTAATGGCAGGGAATACCCCGTTACTCACAATTTTATTCACAACATTTATCATTAGCTCTCGGCATTTTTTATACGGTTTAGCTGTGCGTCATAAAGTGATTGACCAACCTATGCGATGGCGCTTACCCGTGAGCTTTGTTTTAACCGATGAGCTCTTTGCATTTTCTCACCACCGAAAAGCGTATAGAACAAAAACACGTTTAATATACGCACTGAGCGCAGGTTTTAGCTTTTATATAGCATGGAACATCTGGACATTAATTGGCATTATTGCGGGCACAATGCTACCCGACTTAACTAATTTAGGGCTCGACTTTGCGATAGCTGCGACATTTATTGCTTTAGTTATTCCTTGCATTAAAAACCTCCCCTCATTAGTAACAGTCATTGTGGCGGGTATTAGCGCGACGCTTTTAAAAAGTACGGGATTTGAGTTATGGCTTGTTTGCTCTGCACTATTAGCAATGACCGCGGGTTACAGCACAGCAAGATTAATTGCTAAAAAGGAAGTTAACGCATGATGACGACTATTTTACTAATGGCATGCATTACATTTTTTACCCGTTATTTGTTTTTGCATCGCGCTTTACCATTTAAGGTAGGCCCTAAAATGCAGCAATTTTTAAGTTTTAGCGCACCTGCTGTGCTTACAGCAATTTGGGTGCCGATCGTGTTTTTAAATGAAGATGGCATAAACTTGAACTGGCAAAATCCTTATCTTAGCGCTGCTATTGTCGCTATTATTGTTGCCTATAAAACACATAATATTTATTACACAACACTTGCCGGTATGGGGTTATTTCTAATTTTAAGTTAGTGCGATCTTTATACTTTATGAAGTACCGCACTAGGGTTAAAATGCTGCCAACAACAATAATAAAGATGTGAATATGCACCAATTTCATCAATTAAGCGCAACAAGCTTACAAGGTAACACTATTAATTTTAATGATTTTTTAGGTAAAGTTGTACTTATCGTTAATACCGCAAGTGAATGTGGATTTACCTACCAGTATGAGTCATTGCAAGCTTTACATACTAAATATGCCGACCAAGGTTTAATTATTTTAGGATTTCCGTGTAATCAATTTGGTCAACAAGAACCCGGAGATGCTACTCAAATAGAGCAAGGATGTTTGATTAATTATGGGGTCAGTTTTTTAATGGCAGCCAAGGCGGATGTTAATGGTGAACACGCACACCCTGTATTTCGCTATTTAAAGTCGGCTTTGCCAGGTTTTTTAACACGAAAAATTAAATGGAATTTTACTAAATTCTTAATTGCCGCAGATGGTACACCTATTAAGCGCTACGCACCTTTTACTAAACCAGAAAAACTAGAACTCACTATTCAAAGAGCATTAATACAAGCTAAAAGTACACTTTAAAAAGTAATAAAGAGGCGCTAAGCCTCTTTATTGCCAATACGATTGGCACTTGAACATACGAATAACTGAACATTTAAGCGCCCAATGTTAATTGGTATTTATTTATACTAGCGTGATTTAGTCGGTATAATCGCTTAAATCGTCTTCGCCTAGATTTTTACGCAAGCGCTTTTGCTCAAGGTAGTCTTCCAACTTTTTCTTAACCTTTTGCTTGTTCTTATCATGTTGATTACGTCCGAGCATTTCGTACTCGTCTTCAACAAAATCGTCATCTAGCGCATCGTAACTAAATGTCTTACCCACAACCCACTCCATAAAGTGTTTGAGACCAACTAAAGATTTTATTATCGCAATAGTTGATAAAATTAAAATGTTTAACACTAAATCGCGGTGCAAATTAGCGTCAAAATAAAGCCATGTGACTATCGTAAATAATCTTCATGTCAGTAATGTGAATAAATAGCGTTAAATTTCGATTGTGGAAAGTGAGAGTTTTTTATCGTATCGATAAATATTGTTTATAGCTTTATATAACTTAGTGAATTTGACTAAAAAATAGTTTTTTTATAATCAAAGTAAAGCAACTTAAAACCCAAATAAACATTAACTATCTGTTTATTAAAATAAAAAAATAGTGGCACCAAACTTGTTATAAGTTAATAGTCATCAACAATAAAGTAGAGAATGCACATGAAAAAATTACTATTAGTTAGCGCATTAATTTGTACGCCAGCAGCTATGGCTCATAACGACAACGATTCAACTATTTCGTTTAGCAGTGATCAATGCGATGTAGAATTTAAAAACGACGTGCGTATTAAACCAAATGAATTAGAAATTTTTACCGCCAACAATAAAACCATGCAATTTAACTCCAATGGTGACTTAACTGTAAATGGCCAATTTGTGGCACTTAATGACTCGCAACGTGAAGCACTCACTAAATATTCTGATAGTTTACGCACCCAGTTGCCTGAAGTAGCTAACATCGCGCTTGAAGGCGTTAAAATTGCCGGCGTTGCGCTAGAAGAAGTAGGTAATGCATTTAATATTGACGGCCTTGATAATATGTCTGCACTTATGGACGACATTAAAATCGAAGTAGAAAACACTTTTTACCAGCAAGGTACATTTGTGATGGGGCAACAAAGCTTTAACCAATTTGGTGAAAATTTTGAGCAACAGTTTGAAGAACAAATGGAGACGGTAGTCGAATCGGCTGTAATGCAATCTATGGGTAGTATTTTAGTCGCTTTAGGCTCTGAGTTACTTGGTTCGGGCGGCGATATGGATGCTTTTGAGCAACGCATGGAAAATATGGGCGCACAAATAGAAGAAAAAGTAGAGTTACATGCAAACGCACTTGAAAAACGCGCTAATTCTTTATGTGATAACTTTGCCGATATTGCAAAACAAGAAGAGAAATTAGTAATGCAAGTGCCAGAACTTAAAGGTTACCAGTTATTTAGCTTTAAAAACTAATACAACCTACGTTATTTAACATCCCTTTGGCAGCACTTAAGTTTACTTAAATGCTGCTTTTTTGTGTTCTACAATATTACTTTTTAGCTAGTAAGGTAAGCTTGCCCAGCGTAACTATCGCTTGTTCAATTTGCTCACCCCATTGCACACCATAGCTTAATCTGATGCAGCTTTTATATTTATTCGAGGCCGAAAAAATAAGCCCTGGTGTAATACTAATACCCACTTCTAACGCAAGTAAAAATAATTTTTGACTATCGTACTCGCCCCCTAAATCGAGCCAAATAACGCAGCCTCCCTGTGGATCGCTTATACGCGTATTTTGCGGCATGACTTGTTGTAAACACCACCGCATACGCTCTTTGTTGTCGCGCAGGCGTTGCCTAAGTACTTTTAAGTTTCGGTCGTACTCCCCGCTGGCAACAAATTCTGATAGGGTCCATTGATTTATTAATGAAGCAGAGCAGCTTAATGCTCTTTTATATCGCCGTGCTTGTGTTGCAAATTTACCAGCAATTAGCCAACCAACACGATAGCTTGGCGCTGCCGTTTTAGAAAAAGATGAGCAACTGATCACTAATCCTTTTTTGGAGTAAGCTATTGCAGGTGTGCCTCGCTTTGCCGTGAAATATAAATCACCATATACATCATCTTCTATCAGCACTACGTTTTGGCTTTCTAGTAACTCCACCAACTGCTGCCTGTTTGTATCTGGCATAAAGCTGCCTACAGGGTTACTAATTGCTGTCGAGAATAAACACGCTTTAATATTATGCTCATTTAAAGCGCGTTCCAAATCGCTTAACCAAATGCCATTATCTGGGCACAGTGGTATTTCGAGCGCTTTAAGGCCTAAGCTTTCGATTAGCTCTATGATCCCATGATAACAGGGCGTTTCTATGGCCACTATATCACCTGGCTGTGTCACGCACTTTAGCGCGATAGCCATGGCTTCTTGCGCGCCATTAGTGATCACTAGCTCGTCCATATTAACGCCAATACCAAAATCTAAATAGCGATACACCAGCTGTTTTTTCAGCGGTACAAAGCCATCTGTTGGCCCATAGTTTATGGCCTTACTTCCAGCAAGAGTCATTACTCTGCGCATATTTCTGGCAAGTGCTTTATCAGTGGGCGCAGCTGCAATTGGATTAGCAATGCCAAAAGGGACTACGTTGGCCTGATGAATCGCACTGTAGACCTGTTCTATTAATGCTTGTTTATTTACAACGACTGGCTCGCGACTTAATTTAACCCGTTTAGGTAGGTTGTGCGCCATAGTGACTACTTTCAAAAAGTATCCAGATTTTTCACGCGCCGCTATTAGCCCCTGATCTTCAAGTACTTGGTACGCCTGCTTTACTGTAGGGATACTTATATTTAAGTTGTCTGCCATTTTACGTAGCGATGGAAGTTTTTCGCCTGGGAGTAAAACTTGCTGAGCACTCATATCTCTAATCAACTGAATAACTTGCTGATATAAAAACTCGTGCCCTTGGCTATTTTTTTGTCTTATCATCACGCACCAAATCTGTATAGGTTGCATTTATACTTTTCTGTTTATGGTAAGTATACAGATAGGTCTTAAAATAGCCATTCAATTGAGCTTTGGAGATCAACCATGAAAAGTGCAGCGCTATACATTACTACCGTTCTAATTTGGGGTTCTACTTGGTTAGCCATTGAGTTTCAGTTAGGTGATATTGCGGTAGAGTTGTCGTTATTTTATCGCTTTGCTATTGCAGCACTTTTAATGTGGTTATATGTCGCGTACAAAAAACCCATTATGCGTTTTTCATTAGTGGATCATGGTTTTTTCGCTTTATTAGCTATTTGCAACTTTGGCTTAAATTACTTACTACTGTACTGGGCACAAAATTACCTCTCATCAGCAATGACCTCTATCGCTTTTTCAATGCTACTCGTTATGAACATAGTTAACACTCGATTATTTTTTGGTAAACCAATTTCAAAACGAATTTATACTGGTGCTGTATTGGCTGTTTTAGGCATTACATGCTTATTTTGGCCACAACTACAGCAGTTCGACTTGAGTAACGGTGCGTTGGTCGGGTTACTACTTGCTCTTGGTGGCACCTTTGTGGCTTCATTAGGAAATATGGTAAGCGTGCGCAATTCTCAAAAACAAATTGGTGTATTGCAAGGCAATGCATGGGGCATGTTATATAGCGCTATTGGATTAGCTTTATATGTATTAATAAATGACGTGCAATTTAGTTTAAACGCACCGACTAGTTACTGGTTGTCATTACTTTATTTATCGGTATTTGGCACCGTAATCGCTTTTGGCTGTTACTTTGCCCTACTAAGAAATATAGGTCCTGAAAAAGCCAGCTACGTTATTGTTTTATTTCCATTGGTTGCTGTCACACTTAGTAGCTTTTTTGAGGGCTTTGAATGGCATGCAAATGCATTTGCAGGATTTAGCTTAGTACTACTGGGCAATGCCATTGTACTTACCCCTACAAAACGAATTAATACCTTTTTAGCAAATAGATCCACTGCTAAAGCAGGTTCCGTCCCCAGTTAGACGCGTAATTAACGCAACTAACGCAAAAGCGCCTACTTTATAGTAGGCGCTTTTTTATTAACTGATAAAGTGGATATTTCGAATCATCAATTTAGCTAAAACGTATTTAACCTGAACTCTGGTTAAGATATTTACTAATATATTGAATCATAATGATATTTAAATTTATTTTTCTCTAGCCAGAGATTTTCAGTGAAAACAAGGCGAACTTACGCGTCAATAGCGGGCCTATTGCAAGTAAATTCAACGTAGTTAGCGCTGAAAATAGCTGCTCGAGATAGATTTATTATCCAAAGTTCAGGTTATTTAGCACCTCTCCCTTGCACCTGTTTTATAGAGAATAATACCAATTGTATTAAATTAGTGATCTATTATAACGTTAATAACACAGCTCAACTACAAAGCAAAAGTAATGGTAAGCATTTGTTTTATTTTAATAATTCCAATCTTAGTTAGTGAGTTAATACGCTAGAATGATCATGTTTTTAATAAAACTGGTATACTTACACCCCATAGACGCTAGCCTGCCTAAAACCAAATACACTGCTGTAAATTCAACCTCAAAAGATAAGTAGACCCTAATAAAATCTAATTATTTTTATATTTTTTACACTTAAATTAATAACTATAAATATTTTTTATTTAACCACATAATAAAAAAGTACCAAAAACAAACTTCATGCAAAATATTTTAATCTGAATAAAAATTCAAAAAACCATTACTTAAATGCATAAAAGAGAAGCAAAAACACTTAAATAACTGAAATATATAAATTAAAATAATTATCTAGATAGATTCTTATTCATTTAAATAAAAATAGAAATAAAAATAATAACAACAAAATAAAAATCGCATTAGTATAACTAATGCTTCAACCCTAATTTTTGTCGTTGTATTTTTAATCAGAAAACGCGCAAAATGCACTCGTTTTCAACAGACACAACCCGGAGCAAGATAATGAACCCAATTAATACATTAAACCAAACAGTGGCAACTCACATTGCAGTTAAACCAACTAACCGTAAAGCAAAAATGTTAGCTAGACTTAACCGTTTTGGTAAAAAACTAGCACTTGGCGGTGCAGTTCAATATAAATAATCACCTCAACCATGATTATTTATACGGTGCAGCAAACACCCAACCACTAAATGAAGCATCTTCTTTAGTTCCCTCCGTTTGCTGCAACCTATTTATTTCTTTAAAAATAACCTCAATTTCACCTTATTTTAAAAAAAAACCTCATTTAAGTACGAATTTTAAGCAAACAGTCGTTTTTGCTATTTACACGAGGGTGTCACCTAAGTATTATTCTGCGTCACGGAGAGATGGCAGAGTGGTCGAATGCACCGGTCTTGAAAACCGGCATGGGTTTATAGCCCATCTAGGGTTCAAATCCCTATCTCTCCACCATATTTTAATTGGTGGCTTTTTTATCTCCATCAATACAAACGGTTATGCGTTGGAGAGGTGTCCGAGTGGCCGAAGGAGCTCCCCTGCTAAGGGAGTATAGAGTTTGTAGCTCTATCGAGGGTTCGAATCCCTCCCTCTCCACCATACTTAATTTAAACCACTTAATTGTGGTTTTTTTATGCCTAAATTTGTCATAAAAATCCCTCAGAAGGCTAACCATAAAGTGTATAACCAAAAACCTCTTCTCTGAGATTTCTAACCCTTCGCCCTCACATTTACTCAAACAAATTGTGAAAATCAATTGCGTAGTGCATCATTGGTCTAACTTTAAGCCAATTTAGGTTTAACTATGATTAAAGCCATACTGTTATCACTTTGCTTAACCATCACATTTAGCTGCCTTGCTGAAGACATTATTGTTTATAAGTGTGTTATTAAAGGCATACCTACATTTAGTCAAACTCCGTGCGCTAAAAATGCAAAAGCAATTACACTTAAAGCGCCTAATATAACGCAAACAAATAGCACGAAAGTGCCAGATAATAAAACAGTGGGTGTATCTGTAGATGATTATTTAAAAATTCAGAAAATTGATCGTAAAATAGCAAATCTTAAACTCTCTATTAAACAATATGAAAAAGAATATAATGATAAAAAACAACAAATAAACTATATGACACAAGATAAAGCAAACCGCTTGGGCGCTTCATCTATTGCGGATGCAATTGCCACTAAAATAACGTCCTTAAAGCAATCTTACGAGCCTGTAATTCAACAGGCGCAACAACAAATTAAGTTTCTAACGCAGCAAAAATTACAACTTAATCAACGCCCTTAATAGCTTGTTTTACAGTTAGGATAAATAAGAGCATGTCATCTATTGTATTATATATGTGTGGTGACACCCGAATTCCATATTTACGCACATCAACACTTATACCTTTGTTAACTAGTGCCTGAAACACAATGTCTTGATCTCCCTTAAAGTCTAAAATCACAGTACCACTGCACTTTTCAATCGATATTGGCGAAAAGACAAACTCACCGAGTTGTTCGTGAATAAGTGTGACCATTGCAAAATTATGCGCTCTTATTTTTTCAACGCCCAATTTTGCAAAGTAATTAATGCTATTAGCAGCAATAATATAAGGGGCAACCGAAGGGGTTCCTCCCCAAAATTTGAGTGCACTGCTGTTATACTCAAAATGGTGTATATCAAACTCAAATGGATTTTGATGCGAAAACCACCCCACATCTTTAGGCTTGCAACACTCGAGTTGGTTTTTGTTAACCCATAAATAGGCAGCCCCTGGACCTCCACATAACCATTTAACGCTTGAGCCAATCATAAAGTCAGCATCAAGTGCACTTAAATCAAGCGGTATAACACCTGCAGATTGAGCAACATCAATAATAGATAAGCTATTCACTAATTTACTTTGTGCCACAACTTCGTGCACAGGCGCTTGCACACCAGTATTTGAATATACATGACTTATAAAAACTAAATCGATGTCGGCAGTTAAATATCGCGACCAAACATTAATATCACTTAAATCTTCATGCTCAGGTATAAATATAATTTGCGTGCATGCTGGCAGTGCATTTTGCATAACAAAGCCCATACTAGGAAAATCACTTTGCGCCATCAGTACTTTGCAATTTTTTTGTTGCAGTCGAGAATGTGACATAAGCAACTTTGTTAAGCCGCTAGATAAATTCACCTGAGGACAAAACAGTGAGCTAGGCGTATTAAATAATTGACTAAGTGCGGTAGTAAATTGCTCAACCGCTGACAACCATTGCTGCCAAGGCTCTTTATTTGAACTCTCCCATGGTAAAAAATAATGCTCAGCTAAATATTGTTGTGTATTTTTAAGCGGACGCCCTACAGAATGGTTTAATAAGTAGCAGCCATTAGCCATACAAAAGTCATTTTTGAGCATGTTATTTAATCCACTGTTTAAGTGTGTTGAGATCATCAAAGCGTGTTTTCATATCATCACGTTTTGCGCTGGATCGCCTATCTCTTAATTTTTCGAGCGAATCAAGTAATACATGAAGCGGCGGACCACTTGCTGTTACCTTGCTCATATGCTGCTGTTGCATATTTTTTGAGGGCTGAGCAATAAATTTTTCGACTAGCTGATTGTGATGACCAATGGCTGTGTCGCCATGCAATTTGCATACTTGTATAAATAATTTTGCATGCGTTTTAAACCAGTCTGAGTTTTTATGCTGCTCAGCTTGTAAAAAATCATCCATAAAGCTTTGCATGCGCATGGCCTCTCGCAATATTTGCTGATCTTCCGGCATCATATATAAAAACTTATCCACCAGCATTTGCGAGTAACTTGGTTCATTTGCACTGCAAAGCCCAAGCAGCATATCAATCACGTTAATTCCGGCAAAATCTCCCGCATTTGCACCTCTGTATACCTCTTTTCCAACACGATATGGCTTATAATAAGGACGTACACAATTAAAAAACCGCTCGGTATCGAGCTGATTATACAGTGCATTATTTGATTCAATGACAGCGTTAAGTGCATGCTTTGCCACTTTTAATAATTCACCACACAAGGGGTGTGAGATCCCTAATGGCAATATTTTCAATAATGCATCGCTTGCTCGCTTATAGGCCAAAATACCTTGAGTATTATAATCAAGAAATAACTTTTCATCGGGTAAATTGGTAAAGCGTTTATAAACGCCATTAAGCGCTTTGTTATGAGTCGTTAAATGAGCAGTCGCAAAACGAGGGGTTACACCAATAGAGGCACCTATATGCATTGCCAGCGCAGAGGCCTCTATTAAGGGTGACGTTATTTCTCTGCTTGGTTCGGTAATTTCATGACGCCGACACGCTGCCATAAACAACCCTACATTACCAAGTAAGTCAAAAGCACTATCAAAGCCTTGGTCGGTATTTCCTTCAGCTAGTAAATTACTAATTAATGCATTGCCTTCATTTTTTAATTGTTGCTTTAAAGCATCCCCAATACCTTCCACATTGGCTTTGTCGCTCTGTTGCCAATAAAGCTGCTCTAGCTCGCTATTTATAGCTGCAAACCTTGTTCTTATCCATTGATCGAATATAGCTGTATGTGTATTCATTATTATTCTCTGCTATTTTTATTAAATGCTAACAGAGTTCAATTAGGGTAAAGCACCAAAAAAATTAGTAAAACCAAGTAAACTTAGCAATAATCACTACTGATATAAAAATAATTAATAAGAATCCATCTGTGTTAGATAAAAAAGATCAACAATTACTTGTCGCCTTGCAATCACAAGCTCGGATATCAATTTCAGATTTGGCGAGTCGGATTAGCCTTTCTGATACTCCGTGTCTGAGGCGTATAAAAAAGCTTGAACAAGAAAAAGTCATTATTGGTTATCATGCAGCTCTTGACCCAAAGGCCCTTAATCTAAATGTATTGGTGTATGCGTTTGTACGCTTAAGCCAAAACTCAGTCAGTGCAGCAGAGCAATTTGAACAACACGTAGAAAAGCTCCCCCACGTATTAGAGTGCTGTGTAATATCAGGTAGTTACGATTATCTATTAAAAATCATTGCACACGATCTAGAAAGCTATGAACAGTTTGTAAAACACCAATTAGGCGGTTTAAGTTACATTGCGAATATAGAATCAACAGTGGTGCTCAAGCAGTCATTTAGTAAAAAGCAACTGCCTTTATAAAAACTCCCCAAATAACTTACTGTTAGCTATACTGAACTATAAAATAAAAATAAAAACTGCTTGGGACTTATGTGAAAAACTTTAACTCTAAATACCACTCTATCATTTTCTACACACTTTTTGTTTTAGCTTACTTTTTTGTAGGCATTACACTCACTAAACTCGCATTTAACTCGCAAACAATTCCTATTTGGTTACCTGCAGGCATTGCTTTAGTAGGTTGTTATATATGGTGGTGGCGCTTCATTCCACCTTTATTTATAGCTGCAATGGCGTTTAATTTGAATATTTTTGATAGCTCACTTCACGAAATGGTGCTTATAGGAAGCTCATTTAATGAGGCTATGTATATTGCCTTTGGTGTTGTAATACAGGCGATAGTAGGTGCAGCATTGTTAAAGTGCTGGCTTGGGCATCCACTGCACTTTAAAAAACGTAAAAATATTGTCTACTTTATTGTAGTTGTCGCTATCTTAGTTAGCTTAATTTCAGCCAATTTAGGCGTATTCGCATTGAGCCAGTTTAATTCGGCTTATAGCGTTGATAATCACTGGCAAAATGTTATTTATTGGTGGCTTGGAGATACTTTAGGGGTATTGATAGCAACCCCTTCCTTACTCTCGCTATTACCACTAAAATCAAATCAACATAGTATTTCAGCCCTTCCAACAATCGCAGTGTGTTCAGTGTTGTTTATATCGGTGGCAGTAACAACGCAATTATACGAGCAAGAAAATCGTAAAAACACGATAAAAATTGCCGAGCGTGAAGTACACGTCATAGAAAACAGCCTTTATAGATACACAAACCGAAGTATTATTGCAGTGCAGAGCTTAGCAAGCCAAGTTCAATCATCTTCTACATTGAGCCAACAAGACTTCTATTCATACGCAGATCAACTTCTTGAGCAGCACTCATTTATAAAAACATTATCTTGGAATGAAAAAATACCACAGAATAAGCATCAAGATTTTATCAAAGAAATATCCAGTATTTACCATTCCAGTATTGAGATTGTTGGTGAGCCTCTTGAAAAAGATGATCCCCTTATTATTGTAAAATACATAGCTCCTTTTAGTGGTAATCAAAAAGTTATTGGCTTCAACATTCTTTCAAATTCAGATTTAAAGGGGCCATTACTTAAGTCAAACACAGGTCACTTACCTGTAGGCACTAAAATAATTCAACTGCTAACGCAAAGCAAAGTATCAGGTCCAACCTATTTGTTATTCACACCTGTTTACTCTCAAAATGAAAATAGAGAAACAGTCAAAGGCTATGCCACTGGTGTATTTTTGATACACAGTATTATTGAACAGGCTATTTCCAAACAACAGTCTGAAATGTTTTCAATTGATATCTATGAAGATATAAACAAGCCTCCTTTTTATAATAACTATGCTGAAAACTTAGACCAAGCTAAAGGTAGTAGGATCATGTCCTTCAACATTAATTTTGGTGGGCAACAATGGATTGTAAAACTAGCGCTTAAAGAAAGTTTTTTAGCACAGCATAATAACCAATTTACTTTACTGTTGCTTGTTCTCCAAGTGGCAGTATGCTCACTCATTTTAATGGTGCTGTTTTTATTCAATCAACAGCAAATTGAACTTACTCGCCAAGTGACAGAGCGCACTCATTCACTCGCGCAAGCAAAAAAACAATCCGATTTAGCTAATCAAGCTAAAAGTCAGTTTTTAGCTAATATGAGTCACGAAATTCGTACTCCATTAAATGCAGTGATTGGCTTTTCTTCGCTTGCTCGCAAAGACGATAGCGCGACGACCCTTATTGGTTATTTAGATAAAATAAACTCATCATCCAAAAGCTTATTGGGTTTGATTAACGATATCCTCGATATATCAAAAATAGAGTCGCAACGCTTAGTTATTGAATATATACCATTTGATTTTAATGCACTGATACAGCGTATAAATAATATGTTTGAACAAAGCGCGAGCAACAAAGGGATTGACTGGAAAATTAACTCTAGCTTGCAAGGGAACGTATGGTTTATAGGCGATTCCATGCGAATAGAGCAAATACTACTTAACTTATGTAGTAATGCGATTAAGTTTACAAGTAAGGGGAGTGTTACTGTCAATATAGAAGCTAAACTTAGTGCATCCAATAAAACTCAACTCACTATTTCGGTTATCGATACCGGCATTGGAATAAAAGAAAGCCAACATAAAAACCTCTTTAATGCATTTACTCAAGCCGATAGCTCTACTTCAAGACAGTTTGGCGGTACAGGCCTCGGATTAACAATAGCAAAAGAGCTAAGCCAACTTATGAACGCCGAAATAACACTACAAAGCGAGTTAAATAAAGGCTCTACATTTACGCTCTCTATAGAGCTGGCTACCACCGCACCACAAGCCCCGCCAGTGGTTGAAAACACCAATATTAATATTGCCTCTTTAAAAATTCTTGTTGCTGAAGACAACCCTGTTAATCAAATGGTCATTAAAGCCATGCTCAGTTCGTTAGGAATAGTTCCACACCTTGTTGAAAATGGAGAAATGGCTGTTGATATAATTAAACAGCAAAACTTTGATTTAGTCCTAATGGATTGCCAAATGCCTGTCATGGATGGGTATAGAGCCACAGCGCTGATCAGACAATTTAAAACAGATAAAGAACTCCCTATCATTGCCTTAACCGCTGATGTTATGCCAGAGGACAAAGCACATGCACAAGCAGTTGGGTTTAATCAACATCTTGCAAAACCACTTGAACTCAGTAAGCTTAGTGAGTGTCTTACCCAATATGCAGTCGTAAATGAACAATAGTGTTTTAATTTTAAAGGTATTATTTAGTTTTGTCTTAGGTGTTTTTTCTCATATTGTTGTCGCTCAGAACTGTACATCACAGGCGAGCGACTTTAATTTTATAACAAAAAGTAAGCAACAAGGTTTATTACGTTTTGAAAATGAGCACAACCACCAGCACTTTAACTATAAAGCCCTTTTACCATTCAAAGATTACTTGGGTTACGCGCATCAACATATCAATAAAGCCAACCCTCGCGCATCTATGCCATGCTCGGTTATTACAGCTACTTATCAGCAATTAGTTACACAAGGTAAACGCAAACCACGCCCTGCTATTGCAGATCTCATTGCTCCTTTTGAGCTCACTCACCCAAACAGCAATAAAGTTGCATTATTAATTCATGGCCTTACTGACTCTCCATTTACGTACCACGATTTAGCGCAGGTGTATTATCAGCAAGGCTATACTGTGCGCACTATTTTATTACCCGGACATGGTAGTGCCGCAAGCGCTTTACTAAATATAGAGGTTAACCAATGGCAACAAGCGATAAAATACGGTATTAAACGCTCAATACAAGACTTTGATGAGGTGATACTCGCTGGTTACTCTACGGGCGCGGCTTTACTTATTGATTACGCAACCAAGCAATCCTTATCACCTAAAATCAAAGCACTTATGTTTTATTCTCCGGCAACTGAGCCGCATAACAAGCGTGGTTGGCTTGCAAAATGGATTGATGCAATCCCTTTTGTCAATTGGATAGACAAAGATGCTGATGTAGATTTTGCTAAGTATGAGTCATTTCCTTTAAATGCAGCAGCGGCCTCATATGATGCAATGTCACTTGCAAGTGTTAGTAGCTTAAACAAGCGCCCTGCACTTAAATTACCTATTTTTAGTGTACTTAGCGATATTGATACAACAATAGATACGCGTGCCACGCTAAAACTCTTGAGCGTACTACACAAAGGTAATTCAAAAAAATATAAGCCACTCGATACTTTAGTGCTTTATGGCAATACCGATATTTTACCAGTCAACTTTGCTAGTGACTACACTGTAAAAAATCCACAATGTACAACACCGCAATGTAAAAATATTCATGGTATGTCGCATATTGCTGTTGTTAACTCGCCACAAAATCCACATTACGGAATTGACGCAACTTATCGTAATTGCGGCAGTTTTATTAACGATGAGTCGCTGTATAAAACATGTAAAACGACTAAAAGCCCGCAATTAGGAGAACGTACTAGCGCTAACTTAAAACGCTATCCGGCTTTACAACGCTTAACTTATAATCCTCATTTTACCGAGCTTAAAATGCAAATTAATACGTTTATTAAAAACGTAGAACAGCTCAAAACAACTACAAGGTAAGTAGTCATGGGAACGTTTTCGCACCAATGGTTTAGCAGTATTAATGAGATTGATCAGGCGCAATGGCAACGTTTATTTGGCGATGAGCCATTTACTCAACATGCATTTTTATATGCCCTAGAGCAAAGCCAATGCGTAACACAACAAAGCGGTTGGCAACCCCATCACTTGGCTATTTTTGAAGGTGACACACTAATTGCACTCGCACCCGGGTACTTAAAAAGCCATTCATATGGCGAGTATGTGTTTGATTGGGCATGGGCAGAAGCCTATGAGCAACATGGTCTACGATACTACCCTAAGTGGCTCTGCGGTATTCCATTTAGCCCTATTGAAGGAAAGCGTATTGCTATCGAGCATGCGAATCCAAGTATTGTGTGCCAATATATAACTGAGCAACTGAGCATACACAGTGCTCAACAAGGTTGGTCTGGCTGGCATGTTAACTTTTGCGACCAAGATCAAGCGACATCATTAACTGAGCCACACGCCATGTTAAGAGTGGGTGTGCAGTTTCAGTGGTTTAATAAAAACTTTGAAACCTTCGACGACTTTTTACAAATTCTTAGCTCACGAAAACGTAAATCACTTAAAAAAGAGCGAGCCAAAATAGCGCAACAGAATATCGCTATTGAATGGCTGCAAGGGGGGCAAATTACGCCCGAGATAATGCAACTGTTTTGTGAGTTTTATCAACGTACCTATTTAAAGCGCTCTGGTCATTTGGGCTATTTAAACATGGAATTTTTTACGCTTTTACATGCATTAATGGCTAATAATCTCGTTGTTATGCTAGCCAAAAAAGACGATAACGTGATTGCTGCAACGCTTAGTTTAGTAGGTGAAAATACGCTTTACGGACGCTATTGGGGAGCAAGCGAGGAGGTAGATTCGCTGCACTTTGAGCTATGTTACTACCAAGGTATTGAGTTCGCCATAAAAAATAAACTGAGCTGTTTTCATTCAGGTGCACAAGGTGAGCACAAAATAGCACGCGGCTTTGAACCCGTACTCACCTACTCGGCTCACCATATTGTTGATGGCGACTTTAGTAATGCAATAAGCGACTATTTAAAACGTGAACGCCGCCATATTGATATATATAAAGAGCAATGTAGCTCATTACTGCCGTTTAAAAACAAGTAACTGATTATTTGCAGGCATGGCCGTATCGCTAATAAGCTCGAGCCCTGCTTGCTTTGCTAATTTTTCGACCGCTTCGAAATCACGAATACCACTCAATGGATCACGCTCAAGTAAAAAGCGATTAAATTCTTCATTACTCGAACTAGTAAACTGACCTTGGTATTTAAATGGACCATAAATACATACCATGCCTTGGCTTTCTAAATGGCGCTCCACACCTTTAAAAAACAGTTCAACTAATTCCCAACTAACAATGTGAAAGGTATTAGCAGTATACACTGCATCCACTTTATCAACCGGCCAGTCATAGTTTAAATCAAGAGGCAACGGCGCATGCAAATTAACTAAGCTAACCTCGCTATGCCACAAATTTATACCTTCGTGGTTAACTTCTCTATCACTAGCTTGCCAGTGTAAATGGGGGAGTTGCTCTGCAAAAAACACACTATGCTGACCCGTACCGGAACCTATCTCAAGTAATCGTTTAGTTTTGTTAAGTACCTTGGTAAGCACGTCTAAAATAGGAGTTTTATTATTTTCGCAAGCTTGCGAGAAAGGTTTTGTCATTACTTTGCACCAAATGAGAAGCATATTGCACAACAATATCGCAAATTGATAATATTGGGTAATTAAAGTTTTATAGAATATCTATAAAAGCTATTAAATTCATAGAACTATAATAAATTAAAGGCGGTGGTATGCATTATGCTTTAGTTATATCAATCCTAAATAACCTGAACTCTGGTTAAGATATTTACTAATATATTGAATCCTAATAATATTTAAATTTATTTTTCTCTAGCCAGAGGTTTTCAGTGAAAACAAGGCGAACTTACGCGTCAATAGCTGGCCTATTGCAAGTAAATTCAACGTAGTTAGCGCTGAAAATAGCTGCTTGAGATAGATTTATTATCCAAAGTTCAGGCTAAATAGGGTTAATTAAGAGTTTAATCAAGAGGATAATTATTATGCACACTCCACCTTATACAGCTGTAGACGCAGCTGTTGCTATAGCAGAAAAAAACATCAACGAACATCGTGAATCCGCTGATATGAGAGCTACCGTAATCGATTTGCTTTCGCACCCCAAACATAATCAAAAGACGATGACAAAACATGAAACAGACCAAATATTTATTCTTGGCTACAATTAAGGCTCCGCTTAGTACCATAAATAATTTTAGAATAACTATTTACACAGAAACCGATAAAATGTAATGATAACTATTATCGTTAAGTTGAGTCGGTTTTTTTATGTCTTTAAAACATACGCAATATCGTTACCATCAAGAACTCTCTTGTCATTGCTTGAGACCTGGCCTACATGCACCTATGCTCGTTGCCGATTATATAGAAACCGCCCTTAACGTAGCCAAAAATTTTGAACGACAGCATAACCCTTTGCTCCAAGAGCTTTATCTTAGGCGTACACATCATGAAATTATGAACAAAATGTGCGACCCTCTTATACACAATGCTATTCGAAAACAATGCTTGAATCAGTTATACAAACCACTGTTGGCATTAAAGCGGTTTTATAAAGTTCATAACAACACGGCAAAATTTTTAATACTTGAGCGTGAAGCTCGTATTCTTAGTCACGAATTTAACCCTTTTTAAGGAGCGCATTTATGAGTAATTTTAGAGTAGAAGCAGACAGCATGGGCGAATTACAAGTACCTATTAATGCCCTCTACCAGGCACAAACACAACGAGCCGTTAATAACTTTGCGATTAGTGGCCTTTCTATGCCTAAGCAATTTATAACCGCACTGGCTTATATAAAACAAGCAGCCGCACAAAGTAACTGCGAACTTGGACACCTAAATAAAGCCAAAGCACATGCGATTGAGCAAGCATGCCAAAGTATTATTGATGGCGATCATGTTGAGCACTTCCCCGTTGATATTTTTCAAACAGGCTCAGGTACAAGTTCAAATATGAACGCCAACGAAGTTATTGCAACGCTTGCTAGCCGATTAGGTAATGAGAGCATTCACCCTAACGATGATGTAAATATGGGGCAAAGCTCTAACGATGTAGTCCCTACTGCTATCGCACTCAGTAGTGCGATAAATGTAGTGTATGAGTTACTTCCTTCGCTTGAAAACTTATCGCAAAGCCTAGAAAAGAAAAAAGCTGAAGTAGGCCATATAGTTAAAACGGGCCGTACGCATTTAATGGATGCAATGCCTGTTACGTTTGATCAAACACTAAGTGCATGGCAATCACAAATTAATCATGCTGCGGCAGGAATACGACATAGTTTAGAGCATGTTTGCGAGTTAGCACAAGGCGGCACAGCAGTGGGAACCGGTATAAACGCGGACCCTAAATTTGCAGCAAAATTTACAGAAAATCTGAGTGCCAATGTAGGTATTAGATTTACGCCTAGCAGTAACTTTTTTTATAATATTGGCTCACAAGACGCCATAGTAGCGCTTTCGGGGCAATTAAAAGTACTCGCTGTAGCACAAATGAAAATAGCGAACGACCTTCGTTGGATGAACTCAGGTCCACTTGCAGGTTTAGGTGAAATAGAGCTTGAAGCACTCCAACCGGGCTCATCTATTATGCCAGGTAAAGTTAATCCTGTGATACCAGAAGCTGCCGCAATGGTAAGCGCACAAGTAATAGGTAACGACGCCACGATTACCGTAGCAGGGCAAGCCGGTAATTTTGAATTAAACGTAATGCTGCCAGTCATTGCTTATAATATTTTGCAAAGCATAGAATTACTTGCCAATAGCGCGCAAGCGTTGGGCGATAAAGCCATTGCCAGCTTTAAGGTGAATCAGCCAAATATAGACAAAGCCCTAGCAAAAAATCCAATTTTAGTAACAGCACTTAATCCGGTGATCGGTTATGAAAAAGCGGCAAAAATAGCAAAGCAAGCTTACAAAGAAGCCCGCCCTATTATTGATGTAGCTGAGCAAGAAACCGATTTACCACGCGAGGAACTCGAAAAACTACTTAATCCAACAAAACTTACACAAGGCGGATTGTAGTTTTTTATGGATCTAAAATACGGCTTTAATTATCTGATTATATAGTTTTTATTGCCGTCAAAAATGCAGTGTGTATGATAGTGATGAATAATTCATCACTATCAAGGTTTGTAATGCGTACTTCATTGTTAGCTATACTTTTACCACTTTGTTTAACAGCGTGCTTAGATAAAGCCCCTACTGATACAGAACAAACAAAAGTGACTCCAGAAACTGAATCATCAATGCCTGCTGTGCAAAAATTACAAGAAAATACAAAAAGTAATGTTGCTGAAAAACTGCCCACAGCTGATTTAAAAGACATATCAATCGATGATATAAAAATGGCTAAAGCCGAGTTAAATACACTAATTACAGATAAGCAGTGTGATACAAGCATGGAGTGTAGAGTCAGCCCAGTCGGTAGTCGTGCATGCGGTGGACCTAGTAGCTTTGCTGTCTACTCAGTAAAAACGGCATCTGAAAAACAAGTAACAGCACTTAGCGAAAAGATTACTAAGCTTGAGAGTAGCTATAATGCACAAAAAGGTATGATGAGCATTTGCCAACATTTAACCACACCTAGTACGCAGTGTGTTGAAAATAAATGTGTTAAGCTTGAAGGCTCAGCGGTAAGTGTATTTTAAGGATATCATTATGAGTTGTTTGCCATCGCCAGCTAATCTATCAATTTTGAGTATTGCTAGTAGCATGCTATTGCTGAGCGGCTGCGTTAGTACTACACCATCAAGCAGTGTTCAAAAGCAAGATCTAGCGGGCTTAAATAGCGAACTAAACAGTATTATAAACAACAGTTGTACGGCTAGTTTTCAGTGTAAAGTGCTTGAAGTGGGTGCTAGAGCATGCGGCGGGCCAAGTAAATATGTTGTTTACTCAACACTTAATACTTTACAAGAAAAAGCTGAAAATATTGCGGCTCAAATAACACAGCAAGAAGAAACACAAAACAAAGAAAAGGGTTTAACTGATTGCTTACCTGTACTTCAAGTACAATCGCTGTGTATTAATCAGCAATGCCAATCGTTTGATATAAAATAATAAACTACATATAACTTAATCTCAGCGTTAACTTAAATACGGAATTAACGCTGAGATTACAATCACCATAACCACACAAATACCCGCTTTTATAATGTACTTCATAGGCATTGTTTTTAGCACCCAGTACGCATAAATGTAACGCGCAAAATAACTCGCCGCAGTACCAAACAGCGCAAAAATAATTAAGTAGGCAATTAAAATTATATTCATAATAATCTAGTGCAGCTACTTAGTTTTTTTAGTGTGAGCAATTAGTAAGTCAGCTACTTGTTGCTTTACGGCTCGCTTATCATCACTTTGTACTTCAAAGCGGCTCGCCAGTTGCGCTATTTCATCATCATTTAGATTAAACGATAAACGTTGGCGCGTTTTTTTAGACTTTACATCTAAGCCAAGTATTTTACGGATCATATCTGACGGCGTGAGTTCTTGATCAATTGCCTGCTTTTTTATCAGCTTTTGAACTTCGCTGCTTAGATCAAATGCCATTTGCGTGGCACGCACAGCTTGTTCCTGACGTAACCACTTGTCTTTAGCATCACTCACTTAGCATCTCCGGGAAACAAGTCTACAATGTCTGACATTGGACGCGTTAGCGTTAGCGATACTTCGGTTTCGCCGCCATCCCAAATCTCGATATTTAAACCAAAACCTTCGTTATCTGACGCTAAGCAAATCATTTCACATGGCTCACCACCTTCTTGCTCATAGCGAGGTAATGCTTGGTTGCGGTAATCTTTATTATGGAAATAACACACATAAGGCGACTCGCTTTGTTGATAGCTTTTAGCTAAAAACTGCATAAAGCGCTCTGGTGTATTTTGCACTGTAATGTGGGTTAACGACTCTTCATCAAAAATACGCGCAAACTCATCAAGACTAAATATTTCTTCAACTTCGTTTCGCTGAATTTTAATAGAAAAGTTAGCCCACTCTTCACCATCATCTTGCTCAATTTGTAAAAATACTACTTGTCCACTGTTTGTCTCAAGTACAAATTCAGTATCGCTACTGTGCTGATATTGGTAAGTCTGAATACCAGTAACACGTAACGTTTCACCTTTTAACCATGCAGGATAAGCAAATGAATCGATAACGCTAAACATGTCGCCTTTTTTAAGATCGCTCGGATGATTAAGCTGACGTTCTGGCTCTTTTTTAGATTTGAAAAAATTAAACATAGGAAGGCTGCCCTCTAAGCAAAAAAGGTAACTGAGCAAAACTCGGTTACCTTTTTAAAATATAAACGTAATGGTTAGCTATTTTGCTTAGCTTTGATGCGAGCTAAAATATCAGCACTTTTTGGACTTGTGTCGCCAATGCCTGCTTCAGCCATTTTTGCTTTTAAGTCATCGCCATTTACGTCTGACTCAAGTTGCTTTGCAGCACCAAGCTGGTCATTTCGATCTTGTTGGCGCTGCTTAATGCGTTCAAGCGATTGACGAGCCGATGTCATAGACGAGCTGTTTGTATTAAGCGTGCTGTTAACAGCCATTGTTGCTTGCTGTACGCTTTCAGTGGTTTTAACCATTGTAAGCTGACGCTGATTCTCTTTAATCGATTTTTCAGCATCTTTAACTTGCTGCTTAAGCGCAACGATATGGTTGCTAAAGCCAGATAACACTTGCTCGTTTTCAGCTTTTTCAGCTTCAAAGTCACCAATTTTTTCTGCAATTTCTAATGCTAACGCTTCGTTGCCCTTTTCAAGCGCTTGGCCTGCATACGCTTCATGTTCAGCGATCGATGCATCTACAGCGCTAATTTTACGCTTAGTTTGCATTTCTTTAGCCATTACTTCAGTAAGGCTTTTTTTAGCACGATGAAGCGCATTTTGCGCGTCTGCAATTTCTTGCTCAAAAATACGAATGCCATTTGCATCGACAATTGCTTCGCCTGCTTCACGAGCGCCGCCACGTACTGCTGTAAATAATTTTTTTAAAATACTCATAATCTTAACTCCACTAACTAGCTATTAATCGTTTAAATACAAGGTCACGGCTTCTAGTGCATCGATAGCGTTATCGGCTAATGTCACTAGTTCGTGGGTAACGTCATCTAATGATGAATTTACCGACAGTGCACCAAAAATCGCGTATTTGTTATCGATTTTAGCAAATGCACTCAGTGGAATTGGCACGTTTAAACGTAGTAATGTTTCGTTTAGCTCGTTGCGTAATTCACTTTTAACTTCATCTTCGTCAAACAAGTAGCTAATACATAAAAGCTGCTCTTGTGTTTGTGTAACAAAAATTGGAAGTTCATCATTTCCATCAACAATGACTTGTAAAACATCTTGCTCGCCAGGGTTGGCAATCAAGAAAGACTCAAAGTTAGCACCTTCAGTTTCAAAAGAAGCTAATTTTATTGAAAGTTCATTTAATTCCATGTCTCTGCCTTTTGTCGTTTGACATATTATGTCTGAGTTAAGATTCTCACGGCCGACATATTATGTCAACCTTGTTTTTTAATTTTTATACAATTCGCTTTCTATTTGCCATGCAGTTCGGTAATAATCATATAATTGACCAGAGCCTAACCTATTGACCTCAACACTTTTAACTTGTTCAAAGTAATGGTTGGGAAATACAAAACTTGCTAATAAATACTCTTTACTGATCCACCTTGATGGCACTGGCATAACAGCTACATCATTAATTCGACCACTAGCCGACTGACCCATTTTAGTGGCTATAGTCCAGCCCCACTGACCAAACGAAGGGATGTTTTGCTGATATTGTTCAACATAGCCAAACCCTGCGGCTTTGACCGTTTTACCTATACTTAAAAATGCTTTTTTAGCATGGTAAGGTGAAGTCGATTGAACCGCCATTGCACCATCGGGTGCTAATAACTGCCGTACATGATTATAAAAATAGTCACTGTACATTTTATTTAGATCAGGATGATTAGGATCGGGTAAATCAATTAAGATAGTGTCAAATTGCTGAGATTGATCAAGTAACTTTTCAACTTCTAAAAATGCATCACCTACAATTATGTTGGCTCGCGAGTCATGCATCGATTTATTGTTTAGCTGTAGCAATCGCTTATTGATGTGCTCTGGCGGCGTAAAGTCACCGTCTTTATGACCGAATAAATTGAGTAGTTGCGCATCTAAATCTATTAGCGTTACTTCACTCACTGGCCATTTTAAAACATCCCTAAGCGCAAGCCCATCACCACCACCAATTATTAATACACGGTCATGTCTGTTAGAGGCAAGCATTGCAGGGTAAACCAGCATTGAATGATATATTTGCTCATCAATACTTGAGAACTGCAAACGCCCATTTAAATATAAATCGGTGATTGGCTGAGGTTGGTTTTTGCTTAATCTCTCAGTTAAAACAACGTGCTGATACTTAGTTGCCTGTGAGTAAATTACTTTATCTTTATATAAAACATTGCTTAGATTGTTCATCCAACCACTGCCAAATACCAAAATAAAACCAAAGAGTGCCAACAATGCTATATGGCAAACTAAGAGCGCCTTAGCAAAGCGTACATGGGTATGGTAACGCCATAAAAATGCGAGCCCTGCTATGATGTTAAATAACGCTGTCCACGCTGCAGCCTGCATTATAGGCATTGAGAGCATGATGCTTACCCAAATGGCGGCACCAATACCAGCGCCAATATAATCGGCACCATAAATAGTCCCCGCGTTGTTTTCTAAAAACCGACCATAAACATGCTGACGAATACGCGCTATAAGTGGTATTTCCATACCAATAAATAAGCCCAGTATTAAACCAAAAACATAGGGTAGAAAACGTGACCACTCTTGAAGTTTTTGAAATATGTAACCATTAAGTACAACATCAGGGGGTAAATTAAAAATACTCGAAAACAAATGAGGAAGAGAATAACTAACTGCTATTACACTCGCTATCGCTAAAATGCAGCCCATGCCAATCAGAGCTATAATGCTTTCTAGCCAAGCAAAAGCAGTAAATGCGTCTTTAAACCAACGCGCTAAAAAAGCGCCTAAGCCCATTGCTACAATCATAGTACCAATCATGGCGTAAATAGCACTCTCTACTGAGCCAAGTACACGGCCAGCATAATGAGATAGTAAGTATTCATAAATAAGGCCGCACCCAGCAAGCACAGCCATAACAGTAATAAGTAATATATCGTGCCCAAGTAAGCGAGACTTACTTGGGCTAGTTGTGGTTGATGACACTGATTATGCGCCTAGTAAGGTTGCCATAGTGATACCTACAGCAAATGATACTGCTGCAGAAATAGTAGCTACACCTACATTTTTTTGACGATTAACTTCATCTGAAATATCGCAACCAGATAAAATTATTTTAATTGTCACTAAGTGCAAAATAATAAATGCGACAAGGCTCACAACAGCGCTAATAGCCCAGTATAGTAAACTCGCATTAATGTTATCCGCAGCGTATGGCGCAACACCTGTTGCAGCAGTAATAGCTAATGCACTACCTACTAAAAATCCAGCGTAACGAATACCTACAGCTAAGTTACCATCTACAATTGCTTGTTGTAGGCAGTCGCCACTTTTATTTGTACGCTTAAATAACTGTACTCGATACTGGCTAACAAGTAGTAATACAACGCTACCTATAATAAAGGCGGCAATTACAATTGGAAGACCATGCCAGCCGTCAGTAGCCACCCATAAAAGAGCTGAGCGAATAACGATAGCAACGCTAACAACATGACCAAAATCAATTATTGAAGCTGTAACGTTACCTTTAACGATTTCGTCGTGCAGGCTTACTTTACGAAGTGCTACTTTATCTTGAAAGAAGTGACCCAACTTAATAAGTACAATTGCTAATGCGCCGTAAGCTAACATTTGCAGTGCTTCTTGTTGCAGTGTTGCAGCAAAAGCACCACTACTTACACCTGTTAATACAATCGCCAGTGCCACTAAGCCAGCGGCAAAACTAATACCAAAAGCAAAGTTATCACGCTCTGTTATTTCATCATTTGCATGTAAGTTTGAAACCCAGCCTTTTATATATTTAAGGCTTACAAACAATAAAACAATAATTGCAAAATCAATCGCTAGCGCTTGCAGTGACCACATAGTTATTCCATTAAATTCATACATATTATTCTAACTCCACTTTATTCTTTTACTTACCACGGCTCACGCCACGAGAGGTTCTGCTACCGCTATCACGCACCGATCCTGAGCTATTGCTATAACTGCTCGAACGAGAATAACTACTGCGACTTTTTGCTGGCGTATAACTACTACGGCTTAAACCTGATGCTCCTGTTTTTTTACTCGCATAAGGGCTTGTAAACTGCTTACCTTGGCGTTGGTATGTTTGGCGCGTGCGTGTTTCTAGTGCGCTTTGGGTTTTAATTTGTTTAGGGCTTGAATAACGCGAACGGCCATAGTCATTGTAATAGCTATACTTTCGGCGCTTACTCCAGCTTCCATATTCAACACGGTCAAATACATCACCTAAAATACGGTACATTCCGTACCATTGCCAAAAGCTAATACCATTGCTATTTGATTGCCAGTTACCATAGTTAGGGTTACCTACCATTTGGTTACCAACACCCTCACCTTCAGCTTGCTTACTAATTGCGCCTACACGCGCTAAGGTGCCTTTCGACATATCAGCGAGCATATTAATAGGATCGGTTAACGCATCAGAAAATAGCGTAGGTTTAGATGCATCACGCAACAAATCAATGCTATGTAACGTATCTTCGTAAGGAGGAATTAAGTAAGTTCCTTTAATATCTTTAAGTCGCTGCGTTAAGCCACTATAAAGTGCACCTTGGCGGGTTGCATCAAGGGTAATTACATCAACAACTTTTGTAAGCTCTGGCTGTTGTTTTTTAAGAAGCTCGCCATACTCTTTAAGTAACACAGCATTGCGTACACTTCCATTATCGAGGGCAGTACCAAGCTGAGACAGCTCCGTATCTACCTTTTTAATAGACTCTTGAATTGTTTGTTGCAGCTGCTCTTCTTTGGATTGACAACCCATAAGCACTGCGAACAAACAAAACAGGCTCATAAGTTTCCAAGCTTTAATATTCGACATTCATGTCACCTGATTTACTAAATTAACTCAGGTAGTTTTACACAGGTCACTTATTAAACCAACAATGAAATTGCAACAAAATGAGAAGAAACGAATGGTTATGAAATCAAAGTGTAATTTAGTAAAAATATTGAGCTATATCGTGAGGTTCGAATCGAAGCAAAAGCTTTATAGAGGTACGTGGAGTGCTTTTAATATCCTCGCTCAACTTACGTGTTCGGCGCTGAGTGAGTGTATGTTAATTGCACGCATTTCACTTTTTACAATTTGAAGCCTGGTAATGTCCTACTTTCACATAGCAAATGCTACACTATCGTTGGCTAGGGCTCGCCTTCGAGCTGTTTTGTTTCACTACTGAGTTCAGCATGGGCTCTTGGCTATTTATTAAATCCCAGATAGCAAAAAACCCGTCACATTGCTGTAACGGGTTTCTTTAATTTGAAGCCTGGTAATGTCCTACTTTCACATAGCAAATGCTACACTATCATCGGCGCTGTTTCGTTTCACTACTGAGTTCGGCATGGAGTCAGGTGGGTCCAAAACGCTATTGTCACCAAGCAAATATGGTGCAAAGAAGTAATGACAAGCACGTAGTGCTACCATTTTCTTTGCGCAAGGTGCCTCAACTTTAACGCTACGCGCTAAGAGTCACCTCTTGAATTTGGAAAATATCTGATAATATTTTTTAAGTCGTT